>JBNMIE010000077.1:0-10998 GCA_050873125.1 Prevotella sp. | reverse complement strand
CATCGGTGTGCCCATCAAAGGCATGCTCGACGGTCTTGATGCCATGCTCAGCATCATCCAGATGCCAACGGGCATCCCTGTGGCTACTGTGGGTGTCAATGGCGCTATGAACGCCGCTATCCTCGCAGCCGAGATGATGGCACTTGCCGATGAGGACATCGCCCGCAAGATGGAGGAATACAAGGCCGGACTGGGCAAGAAAATCGAGAAGGCCAATGCCGATCTTGCCGAGGTGAAGTATGATTTCAAGACCAACTGATATATGGACCTGTTCAATTACCAACGCCGGGAATCGGGTGTGGTGCAGGTGGGCGCTATCCAGATGGGTGGCGACAACCCCGTGCGCATACAGTCGATGACCACCACCAAGACCACAGACACCGAGGGCAGTGTGGCGCAAGCCGAACGCATCATCGATGCCGGTGGCGAACTGGTGCGCTTGACCACCCAGGGAGTGCGCGAGGCGGAAAACCTGAAGAATATCAATGCCGCCCTGCGTGCCGACGGATACATGACCCCGTTGGTGGCAGATGTCCACTTCAATCCCCATGTGGCTGACGTGGCTGCCCTCTATGCGGAGAAGGTGCGCATCAATCCGGGCAACTATGTGGATCCGGCAAGAACATTCAAGAAACTGGAATACACCGACGAGGAGTATGCCGAGGAAATCAAGAAGATAGAAGAGCGGTTGGTGCCGTTCATCAACATCTGCAAGGAAAACCACACCGCAGTGCGCATTGGCGTGAACCACGGTTCGCTTTCCGACCGCATCATGAGCCGCTATGGTGACACGCCAGAGGGTATTGTGGAGAGTTGTATGGAGTTTCTCCGCATCTTCAAGCGTGAGCATTTCGACAATGTGGTCATCTCCATCAAAGCCTCCAACACCGTTGTCATGGTGCGCTCCATGCGACTGTTGGTCAGCGAGATGGAAAAAGAAGGTATGAACTATCCACTCCATCTCGGTGTGACCGAGGCTGGAGAAGGCGAGGACGGCCGCATCAAGAGTGCTGTGGGCATCGGAGCCTTGCTCGCCGACGGCATTGGCGACACCGTGCGAGTGTCATTGAGTGAGGAACCCGAGGCGGAAATCCCGGTGGCGCGCCATTTGGTGGACTATGTGACGAGCCATGCCGGTCATCTGATGATTCCCGGCGAGGCCTACGAGAAATTTGATTGGCTGCGTCCCGAGCGTCGTGTGACCCGTGCCGTAAAAGGCATTGGCGGCAGCAATGTCCCTATTGTCGTAAGCAGCTATAAGCCCACTAAAGCCCATCTGAAGGCTGACTATATATATGTGGGCGGCAAGTTGCCCGAGCAAACCGACAAGCATCAGAAATACATCATCGACTTCAACGCTTATGAAGAAGCCGTGGCAGCCCATCCGGAGCTTTCCATTTACCCCATCTATCCCCACACTGCCATGCCGTTTATGAGTGCTTGTCAGGCAGACCTCAAGTTCCTTGTGCTCCAGTTTGGTGTGTCTACAGAGGAATATCAAGCCTGCTTGCGCAATCATCCCGAAGTGGTGGTGGTCTGCATGACCACACATCAGAACCGCTTGGGCGACCAGCGTGCCCTTGTACACGAGATGATGTGTCAAGGCTTGTTCAACCCTGTGGTGTTCTGCGAGATGTATCGTCACAGTGCTGCCGAGAAAGGCGACTTCCAATTGGAAGCAGCCGCCGACATGGGTGCGCTGATGATGGACGGACTCACCGACGGACTGTGGTTGATGAACGATGGCGATATCGCTCCCGAGTTTATCGAGGACACCGCTTTCGGCATTCTTCAGGCAGGTCGTCTGCGTACCTCAAAAACAGAATACATCAGTTGTCCGGGATGCGGACGCACCCTTTACGACCTCCGTTCCACCATTGCCCGCATCAAGGCGGCAACCGCTGACATGAAAGGTCTTAAGATAGGCATTATGGGATGCATCGTCAATGGACCCGGTGAGATGGCGGACGCTGACTATGGATATGTGGGAGCGGGACCGCACAAGATTTCCCTCTATCGCAAGAAAGTGTGTGTGGAAAAGAATATTCCAGAGGAAGAGGCTGTGGAGAAATTGCTCCAACTGATAGCCTCCGACCAGAACAAAAAGGCATAAGACTATGGAACTGAAACAACGCTATACAGCCGCTGCCGACCGTTATGGACGCAGCGAGCAGATGTATCGCCGGTGTGGACGGTCGGGAGTGTTACTCCCCAAAATCAGTTTGGGCTTTTGGCACAATTTCGGAAGTGTGGACCCCTATGAGCGAAGTCGGGAGATAACCCATTTCGCTTTCGACAACGGCATCACCCATTTCGACTTGGCCAACAACTACGGTCCCGTCTATGGTTCGGCAGAAGAGACCATGGGCCGATTGATGGACGACAGTTTCCGTCCCTATCGTGACGAACTGTTCATCGCCACCAAGGCCGGCTATGATATGTGGGAAGGCCCCTACGGCAATTGGGGCTCGCGCAAGTATCTGATGGCAAGCCTTGACCAGAGTCTCCGACGGATGCATCTCGACTACGTGGACCTCTTCTACAGCCACCGCTACGATCCCAACACACCGCTTGAGGAAACTCTGCAAGCGTTGGTGGACATTGTCCGTCAGGGCAAGGCGCTCTATGTGGGCATCAGCCGTTGGCCCCTTGAGGCACTGAAAGTGGCAGATGAATATCTCAAGGCACACGATGTGCCGCTGCTTATCTACCAAGGCCGTTTGAACCTGCTCGACCGCGCCCCCCAGGAAGAAGGCATCCTCGACTATTGCCATAGCCATGGCATCGGCTTCATCTCCTTCTCGCCTTTGGCACAAGGACTGCTTACCGACCGCTATCTGCACGGTATTCCAGAGGATTCCCGCATGAACAAAGCCCATTTTCTGAAGCCCGATGTCCTGACACCGGAACTGCTGCAGCGGCTCCGGCACATGAACAGTGTCGCGGAGGGCAGAGGTGAGACACTGGCAGAGATGGCGCTGGCATGGATTCTGCACCAGCAAGGAGTAACTTCCGTATTGGTGGGAGCAAGCAGCACCCAACAGCTTGCCAAGAACATCAAATGTATAGACGCTATACCATTCAACGAAAACGACGCACTGTAGAGTGCGCCGTTTTTAGTTTATATAGGGATTGTAAGCCTTGAAATTCGTGATGCGTGTCCGTGAGTGAGTGGTGCGGAAACCGAACCATCCGCTATCCAAAGGTGTAGGGTCGGTATAGTCCACCACACATTCCTTGTCTATATAAACCCGCACATGTCCTTTCTCTCCCGCTATCTTCACATGATACCAATGTTCGGGCTTGAGAAGATGCTGTGGGTCTGTGTATTCCTTGAGAATGGCAGGGCGCAAGTTTTTGTCTGTCACACCCGCCTCATTGCCTGTGTAGCGGCGGAATCGGGTGGTGCGGTTGCTGTTGCCCCCATAACCCAAGTAATACATCTGTAGGGTGTAGCAGCGGTTGAACACGCCCTTTCTCCATTCCATTCGTTTCCAAATGTCTTTGGCTTTCGGGTCGCTTGCCAACCAGAAGAAATTCATGTCGCTCAATCGGTCGTTCATCACACAAGCGTCATATTCGACGATGGTGCCTGCTTTCATAATATCCTTGCGCCATAGCGTCAATCCTTTGGGAGCGACTATCTCACAAGTGTCGCCATGGAAAGTCACTTTGCTTTCGGCATCCTCTGCCTCTATTTTCCAATACTTGTGAAACAAGGAAGACGTAAGTCCTGACACTGTCGGTTTTCGGGAGCAAGGCTGAAGATAGGGAATGTCGGGAAGATTGCCATAAGCATCCCTTGCCGCAAAGACATCCTTGGGGAAGATGGAGACAAACCAAGTGCTGTCCACCTCATTCTTGTTGTGGTCGAACGTATTGCCCTTCAATGTGCACAGACTTGTGTTGCAGTTGGACAAGTGTTCCTTGTTGGGCTTCCACGAGATATTGTCGGTCAGTTCGTGTCCATAGCCGGGCACATCCTTACAGTCGTCCATCGACTTGCCCTTGCGGTTAACCATATTGAAATTGTCGCGAAGGTTCTCTGCCGCCACATTCCGTTCCCAACGGTTGCCGCCGAGATGATGGTTGGCATAGAATCCATTGGCTTTGTTGTGGAAAGCCACGCAATCATGGATATAGTGAGACGGACAAGGGGTGGGACAGTTGTAGGCATGGGCACGCATGCCCCATCCGCCTCCCTTGAAGCCGTTGCCGTCACCGGCACGCTCAAAGGTCTCGGTGTCGGTAGGGTCTGGAGTGGAGCGGAAACCATTGTAGAAAGCCCAGCAATGGTCTATCTCTACGGGAGCTGAACATCTGATGAGGTCGAAGCCATCGTCAGAGTTGCGCCAGGCCCGACAGTTGCGAATCACGTTGCCCACACAGTCGGGCGATTCCACATGGATGCCGAAGCCGTCGGTGTTTCCTCCATACCATCCTTCAGAGTAATCATCATAATTATTATAGGCATCGCAGTTGAGCACAAGGTTGTGCGACCCAGTGGTCTGATAGTAGCCGATAGCCATACCGTCGTGCATGGCGATGTTTTCCACGATGCAGTAAGAACCCTTTCTTGCACTCACACATTCTGATTGCGTGTGTCCCTTCACCCGGACCGGCACACCTACAATGTCGAAGTTGCGCAGATGCAGATAGTCTGCTCCCAAATAGAAAGCTCCAAAGCGAGTGCGGCCATTAAGCTGTAAGGCAGAGAAGTCGAAGACAGGACGCTCGCCTGGATATCCCATGAAGCAAGTGCGTCCCTGCTTGGTGCCACCCTTTTCAAGGGCAAAGACAAAGGCATAGTATCCATTGTTTTTCATGATTTGGCGGTCGTCCACCTTATAGACGCCATCTCGAAAGTAGACTGTGTCGCCAGGCTCCACCATTTTATAGGCGGCAGGCAAGGTGGCGAGTGGTGACTGGATGGTCCCAGAGGCTTGATCATTGCCGTTTGGTGCCACATAGATTGTCTTGGCTGTGACAGCGATAGAGAAAGTCAGCAAGAGGGCTGACAAAGAAAAGATTTTCATAGGTGTCATGGTTTTGTTGGGTACAAAGATAGTGCAAATGAGTGGAATAGGAAACAAATCTTGTTTTTATTTCCTTTTTATTCCTAAAATCCATTCTAGTTTAAAAGCATAAATCATTTTATTAAAGAGAGGCAAAATGATTATACATGAAATAATGATTATAGAAAATAAAGCCCAATGGGAAAGATTAAATGTCCATAGGCATACATTTAATACGAACCAGTGCATCACATAAAAACTCATAGAGCGAACACCGACATATTCCAATAATCTAAAGTGTCCAGAAATGGTCTTGAATAAATTATTGATCAGAACACATCCAAATAAATTAAACAAAACAGCTAAAGGATAATATCCCATGAATAAATAGTTGACTCTTAAATCTATGGAGTAAGGCTGAATGAAATACACGGTAAGGTAAGAAATGGTCGCGATAATAAAAAGTTTGCGGCTATATTGAACATCCTTAAGTCTGTGTCCTATGGAATACGCGAACAATCCTAAAGCGACATTTCCTATATAGGTAGGATAATGAAGATCCAGTTTGTATGTCAAATAAGCTACACCAATGCTTAACAAACAGATCCATTCGTCACGCATTTTGGGATGCATGAAAGCATAGAGGAGTTGTACGCATAAAAGGGAAGGCAAGAACCAAAGAGGTATATTGCCTTCTACGGCCCCATTCAGTAGAAGAGACTTAATGGGAGATAGAATGTAATGCACCCACCAATGGTCTCCAGATACATACATGTGTATAATCATTGAAAGATGTCCCAATAAGCTGAAAACAGCAAAAGGCACCATTAGTTTTTTACATCCATCATGCAAAATCTCTTTAGTTCCTTTTTCTTTATAAAACATACCTGACTTATAAAAGAACCAGAACATGAAGAAAGCCAATGTCCGCATCAAATATGATTGGTTAAGATCACGCATGTCGCAGAATTGCAAAGCGTGGTATACTATCATGTAGCAGATCATCAGGCCACTAATCTGATCAATATAAGCTAATCGTTTCATTTTCTCTTGTAGGTAGGATGAAGTTTTATGCCACAAAATTACATCTTTTTTTGAATCTGTCAAACTTAGAACATTTTCATTTACGTGTTTTTCTATATTCTCAAATTTTTGAACTACATTTGCAAATAAAATCAATCGAAGATGAATAACAACTCTAAAACCAAAATCCTCGTCGCTTCTTGTCTGTTGGCTATCGGGATGTTGAATCCTTTTTCCATATGGGCTGACAGCAAGAATCACACCATCAGTCTTGCAGGCAAATGGCATTTTGCCCAAGGAGACGCCCCATCTTATAATGACCGGGTGGATTTGCCGGGTTCTATGCTCACCAATGGCAAGGGTGATGCTGTGACCGTCAACACCCGGTGGGTCAGCAGCCTTTACGATTCCTCCTATTATTTCAATCCCTATATGGCGAAATACCGTGTACCTGGCAAGATGAAGTTCCCATTCTTCCTGACACCAAGCAAGCACTATGTGGGCAATGCCTGGTACAAGCGTAGCGTGTTTGTGCCAAAAGATTGGAAACGGCGGAGGGTTATCCTCTTCTTGGAACGTCCACACATAGAGACAACCGTCTTTGTCAATGGCAAGGAGGCAGGACGCGATTCATCGCTCAGTGTGCCTCATGAGTTTGACATAACCCCCTATGTACTCTTTGGCAAGGACAACGAAATATCCTTGAAGATTTATAATGGCATTGAACATGTCTGTGTGGGGCAAGATTCCCACAGTGTGACCGATCAGACACAAGGCGACTGGAATGGAGTGGTCGGACGGATGGAGCTGCAGTCAAAGCCGATGGACTATATCAAAGACCTGCAGGTCTATCCCGATGTGGACAACAACCGCATTCGGGTCCGGATGGTAATGTTGGACAAACGTCGTCGCCATGATGTGCAGTTTTTCCTTTTGGATGGCAATCATCCGCAAGACAATGCCTTGGGAAAGTTAAAGGAGATGCGGTTCTTGGGTGACACCTTGTCTGTCTTGTTGCCGATGGGGGACAAGGTGAAACTGTGGGATGAGTTCAATCCCAATCTCTATACCCTCTCTGTCCTGATGGATGGAGAACGGACAAATGTCAACTTCGGCATGAGGAAGTTTACGGCTGAGGGCAGACAGTTTTATATCAACGGCAGGAAAACATGGATTCGCGGAACGGTGGGCAACTGCTGTTTCCCTTTGACAGGTTATCCTCCCACTGACACAGCGTCGTGGATCAGCATCTTCAAGAAGTGCAAGGAGTATGGACTCAACATGATGCGCTTCCATTCCTATTGCCCGCCAGAGGCAGCCTTTGAAGCCGCCGACCAAGTGGGATTCTATCTCCAGCCCGAAGGCCCATCATGGCCCAACCATGGAGTGAAACTCGGTAGAGGCATGACCATTGACCACTATTTGTTGGAGGAGACACAACGCATGGTGGAAAAATATGGCAACCATCCATCGTTTTGTATGCTTGCTGCCGGAAATGAACCTGCCGGTGACTGGGTGAAATGGGTTGGCGACTTTGTGGACTATTGGAAACACACGGGTGATGACCGCCGGCTCTATTGTGGTGCCTCTGTCGGTGGAGGTTGGGCGTTTGACCCGAAGAGCGAATATCATGTGAAAGGCGGTGCCCGCGGATTGGACTGGAACGACCATGCTCCACAGTCTACAGACAACTATCAGTCCGCCATTGAGCAGTTTGTCCAGAAAGGCAGAAAGCCCATCACCTTCCATATCAATGAGCCTTACCTTAGCCATGAGCAAGGACAATGGTGCGCATTCCCCGATTTGGACGAGCGTCCCCAGTATACAGGAGTTTATAAGCCCGGCAATTTCGACATATTCTCCGACTTGTTGCGGGACAATGGCATGGCGAGTCAGGCAAAGAAATTCCTTCATGCCAGCGGCAAACTGCAGACACTTGCCTATAAATATGAGATGGAGCGCAACCTGCGTACCAAGGATTATGCCGGATTCCAACTGTTGGGACTCAACGATTATAGTGGACAGGGTACGGCTTTAGTGGGAGTGCTCAATGTGTTTTGGCGTGAGAAGGGCTATTGCACATCCCAAGACTGGCGGCAGTTCTGTTCTCCCATTGTTCCCCTGTCACGTTTCCCGAAGTTTGTCTATGCCAACAACGAGAAACTTTTGGTAGATGTGGAAATGTATAATGCCTATCAGAAGACGCTGCCACAAGCACGGACTGTCTATACCATAAGTGATGAGCAAAATCATGTGTATGCCCAGGGTGAGCTTTCGTTGAAAGACATTCCTGTGGGGAAGAACATCCCGTTGGGCAACATCGCAATGTCGCTTGATTCCATCGTCAACCCCATGAAGCTCACGCTCACAGTATCCACAACCATGGCAGACAAGGACTATGGCTATCCCATTCGCAATTCTTGGGACTTCTGGGTCTATCCATCCGAAGTGACTATGCCGCAAGCCAAGGATGTCTATATCACCGACACGCTCGACAGCAAGGCGCAGAAAATCTTGGAGAAAGGAGGGAAGGTGTTGCTCACAGCGGCTGGAAAGGTAACCTTGGGTAACGATGTGAAGCAAACCTATTTGCCCGTGTTCTGGAATACCAGTTGGTTTAAGATGCGTCCTCCTCATACCACAGGTGTAACAATCGACAAGACCCATCCCCTGTTCCGCGACTTCCCTACAGACGATTGGGGAAATCTTAATTGGTGGGAACTGGTGAACAAGGCACAGGTGATGAACCTTCGTGAACTGCCTGCAGACTATCAGTCACCCATACAACCGATAGACACATGGCATGTGAGCCGAAAGTTGGGTATGGTTGTTGAGGCCAACGTGCTGAAAGGCAAACTGCTCATCACCACGATGGACATCAGTACCGACCTCGACCATCGTCTTGTGGCGCGCCAGATGCGCAAGTCAATTCTTGACTACATGTCCAGTTCCGACTTCCATCCCGCTCTCACGCTCGACCTGCAGACCATCCGCGACTTCTACGAGAAGCAAGCCCCCGCTGTCAACATGTTCACAAACGATTCTCCTGACGAGTTGAAGCCAAAGCTGAAATAAAAATTCCCCGCTGCGAGAACTCTATAACTGAGATTCTTGCAGCGGGGAAAATCTTTATAAATCAATGTTGTTACTTGACCAAACTGCGGGCAGACTTTTTATTCGTCTGTCCGCAGTTTGGTATAGCTTTGATATGATGCACTTTGCTGAGGAAGGGAGATTGGGATGTTTGTGGCGAAAAGGGGGGATTCGGCAGTTGTTGGAGGCAAAGCAAGCATTAAATTAAGTGAAAACCAAAGCTATTAGAAAAGTTTGCATTAATTTTGTAGGCTTAAACGAATACACCTTATATAATATATGAGTCTAACAAGTATAGCGCGATTGGCGTTTCTGAAACGACAGCGCGAGCTCCAGAAACATGTGCATGGAGCCGAAGATTTGCAGCGACAGGTGCTCACCCGACTGATTGGGGAGGCTAAGGATACGGAATATGGACGTAATCATGCCTATGGTATGACACGCTCCTATGAGGAATTTGTTCATAACGTGCCGGTGAATACCTACGAGGAACTCAAAGGCGACATCGACCGTATGCGCCATGGTGAGAGCGACATCCTTTGGCCAGGCACCGTGAAATGGTATGCCAAGTCGTCGGGAACCACCAACGACAAGTCGAAATTCATTCCCGTCTCTGCCGAGGGACTTCACAACATACATTACGCTGGAGGCCGTGACTGCGTGGCGCTCTATCTGCGCAACAATCCCAAGAGCCGGATGTTTGACGGCAAGGGACTGATTCTTGGTGGCAGCCACTCTCCCAACTACAATGTAGCGGGAAGTTTGGTCGGCGATTTGAGTGCCATTCTCATCGAGAACATCAATCCGTTGGTCAACCTGGTGCGGGTGCCCAAGAAGCAGACAGCCCTGCTCTCCGATTTTGAAATCAAGCGGGACCGCATTGCCCATGAGACACTCCACAAGAATGTGACCAACCTGAGTGGCGTCCCTTCTTGGATGCTCTCCGTGTTGGTGCGTGTTATGGAATTTTCTGGCAAACAGCATTTGGAGGAAGTGTGGCCCAATCTTGAGGTGTTCTTCCATGGCGGCATCGCCTTCACCCCCTACCGTAAACAGTATGAGCACCTGATCACCAAGAGTGACATGCACTATATGGAAACCTATAACGCCAGCGAGGGCTTCTTCGGACTGCAGAACGATCCTACGGATCCTGCCATGCTCCTGATGCTCGACTATGACGTGTTCTACGAATTCATTCCGATGGACGAGTTCGGCACAGACAATCCTACCGTAGTGCCCCTTTGGGGTGTGGAAGTGGGCAAGAACTATGCCATGCTCATCTCCACCTCCTGCGGACTGTGGCGCTACATGATTGGCGACACGGTGCAGTTCACTCAGAAAGACCCCTATAAGTTTGTCATCACTGGCCGCACCAAGAACTTCATCAATGCCTTTGGTGAGGAACTCATCGTTGACAATGCCGAGAAGGGACTTGCCTACGCTTGCCAGCAGACTGGTGCGGAAGTGCTGGAATATACTGCCGCTCCGGTCTATATGGACGACAATGCCAAGTGCCGTCATCAATGGCTGATAGAGTTCAGCAAGCGTCCTGATGACATGAAACGTTTCGCCGACTTGCTCGACAGCAAGTTGCAGGAAATCAACAGTGACTATGAGGCCAAACGCTACAAGGACATCACCCTGCAGCATCTTGAGATAGTAGTGGCCCGCGACGGACTGTTCAACGATTGGCTGAAGAGCAAGGGCAAGTTGGGTGGCCAGCACAAGGTGCCACGCCTGTCGAATAGCCGCAAGAATATGGACGAGCTGCTGGCGATGACCACGCAAGAAAAATAGAAACATGAACAAAAACACACCGAACATATCCCGAAGTTTCAGCTTCTTTGCTGCACTGATGTTCCTCTTG
>JBNMIE010000076.1:0-11170 GCA_050873125.1 Prevotella sp. | reverse complement strand
TCTCAAACTGGCTTTTCCCTTACTTTTTCTGTCTTTCCATTCTTGACATTTCACCGCTCTATTTCATTCATTTCCAACGTTTTTGCTTCAAATATTACTGATTCTCAACTTTTTGTTGTATCTTTGCATAAGATAGGCTGCACTCGGCAAATTGAAAACAAGTTTTCTTTGCACTCGCTTGCACTATCTTTGCAACATATAAAATATAAGAATGAAAGAATTTGTAATATCAGAAGTAAAGGCGGAGACTGCCATCTTGGTGGGATTGATTACCAAGGAGCAGGACGAAGCCAAGACAAAGGAATATCTCGACGAACTGGAATTTCTTGCCGACACGGCAGGCGCGAAGACCGTCAAGCGGTTTACGCAGCGTGTGGGCGGTCCCAACCAGACCACCTATGTGGGCAAGGGTAAGCTCGAGGAAATACGTGACTATATCAAGGCGGAGGAGGATGCCGAACGTGAAATCGGTATGGTCATCTTTGATGATGAACTGTCCGCCAAGCAGATACGCAACATCGAGAACGAGTTGCAGGTGAAGATCCTTGACCGCACCTCGCTCATTCTCGACATCTTTGCCATGCGCGCGCAGACCGCCAATGCCAAGACGCAGGTGGAACTGGCGCAATACCGCTATATGCTCCCCCGTCTGCAACGGCTCTGGACCCACTTGGAACGTCAGGGCGGTGGCTCGGGTTCGGGCGGCGGCAAGGGCAGTGTGGGACTCCGTGGACCGGGTGAGACCCAGCTCGAGATGGACCGCCGTATCATCCTCGGACGCATGAGCCTCCTGAAACAGCGTATGGCTGAGATTGACAAGCAGAAGACCACACAGCGCAAAAACCGCGGACGGCTCATCCGTGTCGCCTTGGTGGGCTATACCAATGTGGGCAAGTCCACATTGATGAACCTCCTGGCGAAGAGCGAGGTGTTTGCCGAGAACAAGCTCTTTGCCACACTCGACACGACCGTGCGCAAGGTGGTGGTGGAGAATCTTCCGTTCCTCCTCGCCGACACCGTCGGATTCATCCGCAAGTTGCCCACCGACCTCGTGGAGTCGTTCAAGTCTACCCTTGACGAGGTGCGTGAGGCCGACTTGTTGCTTCATGTGGTGGACATCTCCCATCCCGATTTCGAGGAGCAGATCAATGTGGTGGAGAACACACTCAAGGACTTGGGCTGTGCCGACAAGCCGAGCATGATCATCTTCAACAAGATAGACAACTACCGCTGGGTGGACAAGGAACCAGATGACCTCACACCGCCCACCCGGGAGAATGTGACGCTCGACGAACTGAAGAAGACCTGGATGGCACGTCTCAACGAGAACTGCCTCTTCATCTCAGCCCGTGAGCGCATTAACATCGATGAACTGCGCGAGGTGCTCTACAAGAAAGTGCGTGAGCTTCACGTGCAGAAATATCCCTACAACGACTTCCTTTATCCCACAGAATAAAACCTTTCCCATGAGCGAATACAGAGCATTGACAGAAGAAGAGATTGGCATCCTCGAGGAACAGGGATGCACGGCGGACGACTGGACATCGGTCGACGTGACGGAAGAGTTCCGCCCCAATTATTTGCACAGCGTGGAGTTCCACGGCGAGGTGAAGTTGGGATGCTTCGACAAGACTGTCGAGGTGGGCTTCGGGTTCCGCAAGCATACGGGCCTTCGGAATGTTGTGCTCAACAATGTCACCCTTGGCGACAACTGTCTCATCGAGAATGTGGGCAACTATATCAGCAACTACGATATCTACGACGACTGCTACATCTCCAATGTGGGCACGATAGAGACCACCGAGGGCGCTACCTTCGGACAGGGCATTTCCATCTCTGTGCTCAACGAGGCGGGCAAAGGCAACATCGTCCTCTTTGAGCAGCTCACGGCGCAGATTGCCGACCTCATGGTGCGCGAGCATGCCAACAGCGAGGTCTCGACCACACTCCATGCCATGGCGCGCGATGTGGTGGACCGCACGATGCCCGAACGGGGCTATATCGGAAGCGGTGTGAAGATTGTCAGTGTCAAGGAAGTCAGCAACACCATCGTGGGCGATGGATGCGAGGTGGCTGGTGCCAGCCGACTGAGCAACTGCACCGTGTCGGGCAAGGGTGATGCCAGTTCCTACATCGGACAGGATGTGATTTGCGAGAACTCCATCATCACGACCGCCTCGTCGGTGGTCGATGGCGCCCATATCAACAACTGCTTTGTGGGCGAGTCTTCCGTGCTTGCCAACGGATTCTCCGCCGAGAGTTGCGTGTTCTTCGCCAACAGCTACATGGCCAATGGCGAGGCTTGTGCCGCTTTCTGCGGTCCGTTCACCGTGAGTCATCACAAGAGCTCGCTGCTCATCGGTTGCCAGTATGCCTTCTACAATGCCGGTTCCGCCACCAATTTCAGCAACCATGCCTACAAGCTCGGCCCGATACACTATGGCCACTTGCTTCGTGGCGCCAAGACCGGCAGTGGCTCCCACGTGCTCCTGCCCGCCACGATTGGTGCCTTCTCGGTGGTGCTGGGCAAGGTGACCAACCATCCCGACACGCGCAGCCTTCCCTTCTCCTATGTCATAGGAGGCGACGGGCGGCATTGGCTTGTGCCGGGGCGCAATCTGGTGACGGTGGGCTTGTATCGCGACGTGAACAAATGGCGTTCGCGTGACGTGCGTCCGCAGGGCGCGCGGGACAGTGTCGTGGACTATGAGTGGCTCAACCCCGTGACGGTGCAGCGCATCCTTGAGGGCAGAAACCTCTTGCAGGAGATGGCTGCCACCCAGGGACAGCAGAAGGAATACACGTGGCGCGGGTTCACCATCAAGGCTTCTGCGCTGAAGCGTGGCGTCTCGCTCTACAACATGGCGCTCGACATGTATCTCGACCAGATGTTGGAACGGTATGGAAGCGAACTGACCATGGTGGAATATGAAGCCGACGCGGCAGACAATGGTGAGGCTGTTGACCTGTCGGGCATGGTGATGGCTCGCAAGGATTATGACGCGTTGCTGTCCGACATCGTGTCGGGAGAAATTCCGACAATGGCGGATTTGCGGTGGAACATCGCTTCCCTTGCGGGAGACGGAAAGAAGAAAGAATTGGCAGTGGAGACCTTCAACAGCTTGCTGGGTCAAATGGGCAAGTCGTTGAATCCCGCTGAAATCCGCGAGGCGGGCGCCCGTGCCCGTCAGCAGTGGCTCGATGCCATTGCCGCCGATGCCGACCGGGAGTTCTCGCTCGGCGATGTGTCGGAAGAGCAGGTGGAGCGCTTCAAGGCCTCACTACAATAATAATTCAAGGTCTGCCACATCGAGCCAACGGCCGAATTTGCATCCCACTTTCACAAAGTGGGATACTTTTTTGAATCCCATCTTTTCGTGAAACTTCACGCTTGCCTCGTTCTCTTGGGTGATGCAGGCGATGAGTGCCCGGCAGTCGGTCTTCCGGCATGCCTCGATGAGGTGTGTCATCAGTGCTGTGCCGGCATGGTGCCGTGTGGCGTGCGCGTCCAGATAGATGGTCACCTCCCAGGTGTGGGCATAGGCGGCGCGCTCTTTCCAGGGGTGCGCATAGCAATATCCGATAATCTTTCCGTCCTCCTCATACACGAAATAGGGATGGTGGGCAGAGATGCTTTTGATGCGCTCGCCCATTTCCTCCACCTTCAGTGCCGCCGTCTCAAAGGTGACGGTCGTGTCGAGAATGTAGTGGTTGTAGATGCGGGTGATGCTTTCGGCATCATCCATGGTGACAGGTCTGATCATAACTTTTATGTTTTATAGTAGGCGCAAGTCTGCGTGCTGGCTTTCAGTCGCAGGCTTGCGCCTTTCTTGTTATTTGTCCAGTGGGTTGCGGATAGGATCCTCCTTGTCCGTCTTCGGTTTCTTGAAGTAGTTTTCGATGCTCTCTACGATGATGGCTCGGGGCGCGATGACAGAGGTGCCGATGGTGCCGCTGAGCGAGTTGAACACGTTCTCCTCGGTCGAACTGCCGACGATGTGCATGTAGTCCGATTTCTTCGGTGTCGGGATGTTGGTGGTGAGAATCATTTGCTCCTCGCCCGTCTTCACGTCCATCCGGTAGAGACAAGGCGACATGCCGGCGGGTTGTCTCACGATGTAGGCAAACGACAGACCTTGTGCCTTGGCTTCCTTGCGCAGCACGTCTTTCAGTTTCGCCATGGGCTTGCCGCCGGTGGTGGTCATGCGGATGGTGGCGGGCATGGTGTTGCTGGCTGCCTGCTGGGTGATGTCCGCCATGAAGCGGTCGTTGCCCGTCGTGGTGGTGGCGTTGAGTGCCGGGTATCTGCCGCAGAGCAGAGTCTTCAGCACGCCGTTCTGGATGATGGGCAGTTGCTTGGCGGGAGCGATGCCGTTGGCGTCATACTGATAGTTGCCCAGAAGTCGGACACCGTTGTAGGAGGGCAGGTCGGTGAGCTGTGTGACGCTGATCTTCGGGTCAAGGATGCGCTTGCCGAAGAGCATGCTGCTGATGCCGCTGTTGTCCTTCACCGAGCGGCGCGCCATGAAGTAGGAGAATAGGTTGTTCTGGATGGAGGCAGGCACCACATCGCCCTCATACATCACGGGACCCACATAGTAGTCGTTCACGGGCTTGGCGTGGCTCAGCGCCATCAGCCGGTCGGCAAATGCGGTCACGGCCTTGTCCAGTTCGCCCTCGTCCAGCTCGCCGGCGCTGCACACGATGTGGCTGAAGCGGTCGGAGAGCACGGTGCCCTCGTCGCTGCGGATGTTGGCGGTCACATAGAAGTCGGCGAAGCCGTTGTCCGCCTTTCTTCTGATGCCCTCGGAGGTCAGGCGGTAGATGGTGTTGTTCTTGCAGATGACCGTCACGCTGGAGTTGTATATCTTCGGATAGCGGTTGAAGATGGCGGACACGCGTCGTGCGGCGTCCTCCAGTTTCGTCATCGGGATGGAGTCTGTCCGGGTGTCGTCGATGTGCTCCGATGCGGGGAAGAAGAGCATGTCCTTGAGGTCTTTCTCTTCCTCGGGCACAGGATTGTTGTTAAGATAGTTCTGCTTGTAGGCGATGGCGTTGAGGCTATACTTGTACATGTTGTCCGACGCCTTCCACAGTTCTCGCCGTATGTTGTTGTAGTCCACGTCGCCGGCGCACATGATGTTCATGGCTTGTCCTGCCTGCATGTCGCTGATGTGGGTGGAGTCGCCCACAGACACGTTGACGCTGCCCATGGTGCTGGTGGGGAACTGCTGTTGTGCCACGATGCCGCCGAGCGATGCCGAGATGTATGCCTGGTTGGAGCGGCCGATGGTGTAGTTGGCGAAGATGGGGTGGGGGTAGCCGCGGTAGGCGAGTTGCTGCGTGGTGCGCTTCATCTCGTCCTCCATGGCGCTGAAGATGACGGTCTGCTCGTCCTTGCCCTTCATGTCTTTCACCTCGGGTGCGGGCAGAATATGGGTCTGCTGTTCCTCCTTGGCGCGGCGTTGGGTCTCGATTTTCGACACATAGATCATCGGCGAACTTGCCGATACGGGCACCCATCCCGACTCGGCGCCGCACACACCCGTGAAGGTGCTCGGCGTGTCGCCTGCGGCGGCGATGTTGGAGAACATGGAGAGCGGGGTGCCGATGAGGTCGACGCCGCGCACCAGTTCGTCAGGCCGTCCGTCCACATAGATGCGGTACACCTCGATAGGGGTCACGTTGAACGAGTTGAGGCTGCCGCCCTCGCCGGTATAGGTGAATCCACTGGTCACGGTCTTGAAGAAATAGCCGAAAGGCTTGTCCTGCTTCTTCGCCTCGGCGATGAGCATCTGGCGGAGCTGCTTCTCTGTATAGGGTTTCTCGGTCTCGACGATGAGGTTTGACTGTCGCGACACGGGATCGTTGCCGCCCACGGCGCGTCCGTGGCCGTTGCTCTCGGGGAATCCGTCGAGGGGCACACGACTCATGAGGAAGTTTTTCAGCACACCGTGCTCGATGTTGTCCACCCGGCGTCCCTTCACGCCCTCCTCGTCATAGACATAGTAGCCGTTGAGGGCATTGTGGTGGTAGAATTTGAGGGTCGGGTCGCAGTACACGTTGAAGGTCTCGGGGAGCAGCTTCTTGCCCACCATCTTCTTGAACGTCTGTCCGCCCGACTTCAGCCGGTGGCCCTCCAGTCGGTGTCCGAAGATTTCGTGGAAGAACACGCCGCTTGCCGGACCTGACAGAATGGCCGGACCGGTGTAGGGGTCGGCGATGGGGGCAAGGCGCAGGGCCTTGAGGCGCTTCACCATGTCTTCGGCTGTGGCGATCATCACGCTCACGTCGGGCAGCTGTTCGGGCGAGAAGGCGAGGAAGTCCTCGTTGAGCGGGCACGACATGCCGTCGGGTGCCAGCACGGAGGCGGAGAGCATCACGCGGCACATCTTGCGGTTTTGTGCGATGCGGGTGCCGTCGGTGTTGACCACGTAGGTGCGTATCACGTCGAACGAGAGTTCCGCCTTGCCGGTCTCGATGTCCTTATATTGCTTGAACACGTCGCTCACCTTGTTGAGCTTCTCCTTCCATCCCGTCACGTCGATGCGGGTCTGCTCCTCGTTGAGGGGCGCCTCGTAGTAGGTTTCCACGGGGGCTTTGGAGAAGCAGGGCGCCTTGTCCTCGTTGTCCTGTCCGGTGAGGGCTTTGGAGCGGGCTTGCTGCAGGTTTTCCTCTGCCACCCGGTAGCGGCGCATCACCTCGCGCCAGATGCCCTGTCGCATGGCTGGTGTGACACTGCCCGTGAGGGGGATGACCACACCCTTGCCGTTGCGGGCGTTCTGTCCTGTGGCGCCGCTGCCCTGGTTGTTGAACTTGAAGTTGTCAAATGCCATGCTGCCCAGTCTCACCTGCGGTGTGACCATGCGTTCGCGGTTGCGCATGACGGTGGCGGCGCCGAGGTCGCTTTGGATGACGGTGCTGTTGGTGTCGGTGAGCCGGAGACTCATGAAGTAGGGTTTGTTGGCCTGCTTGCTCAGTTCGCCCATGTTGTATTCCAACTCTCCCCGAAGTGTGCTGAGCAGGGAATCCGTCTCGAGGGTCTGGGCTTGCAGGGGAAAGGCAATGCCCGCCATGAGAGACGCCATTGTGATGACTTTCATACTGTATAAAGGTATATTGTTTTTAATGAATACATAGTGGATGTTTGTTGTATACAAAAGTACACAATTTCCGCCAATTGTGCAAACATGGTAACACTTTTTAATTTAATGTTTGTGGCAAAGTGTTAGCCATAGTCTGCTTGAGCCTTCTTTCATGTAAAGTGACGGTCGGTAGGGGAGAAAAGGGCGCTTTCTTTTTGCAATGTCTTTGTTTTGAATAAGTTCTTCACGTTCAAGAATGGAAAAATTTTTCCATTCTCTTCACTTAACCAGAACTTTACACTACCTTTGCAGCCAAAACATTTACACGACAACAATGAAAAGATTTCGAACACTGATTCTTTCTGTGCTGGCCCTGTGCGGACTTTCCGCCGCCACGGCACAGACCTACAAGTATGAATCCGTGGCGGGCGACCCGATGCACACGCGCATCTACACCCTCGCCAACGGACTGAAGGTGTATCTCTCCGTCAACAAGGAGAAACCGCGCATCCAGACCTACGTGGCGGTGCGCACGGGTAGTCGCAACGATCCTGCCGAGACCACAGGCTTGGCCCACTATCTGGAGCACCTGATGTTCAAGGGCACACGGCAGTTTGGCACCAGCAACATGGCGGCGGAACAGCCGCTGCTCGACTCCATCGAGAACCGCTTCGAGCACTACCGCCATCTCACCGACCCACGGCAGCGCACCCGCTACTATGCCCAGATAGACAGCCTCTCGCAGCTCGCCGCCCGCTACAACATCCCCAACGAGTATGACAAGCTCATGGCTTCCATCGGCTCAGAAGGCTCCAACGCCTACACCAGCAACGACGTGACCTGCTATATCGAGAACATCCCCTCCAACGAACTCGACAACTGGGCGCGCATCCAGGCCGACCGCTTCCAGCACATGGTCATCCGCGGATTCCACACCGAGTTGGAGGCCGTCTATGAGGAATACAACATGGGACTCGCCAACGACGGCAACAAGGAGTTCAACGCCCTCATGGCGAAGCTCTTCCCCGGCCATCCCTATGGCACGCAGACCACCATCGGCACGCAGGCCCACCTGAAGAACCCCTCCATCACCAACATCAAGAACTATTTCCACCGCTACTATGTGCCCAACAATGTCGCCATCTGCCTCTCGGGCGATCTCGATCCCGACAAGACCGTGGCGCTGATTGACAGATATTTCCACGACTGGAAGCCCAGTGCCAACCTTTCCTTCCCCACCTACGCGCCCGTGCGCAACCTCACCGCACCCGCCGACACCACGGTGGTGGGACAGCAGGCAGCCAACGTGATGCTCGCCTGGAAGTTTGACCGTGCCGCCTCTTTCCAGACCGACACCCTCGACGTCATCTCCCAACTGCTCTCCAACGGCAAGGCTGGACTCATGGACCTCGACCTCGACCAGAAGATGCGCTGGCTCGGCGGAGCCTCTGGCGCGGAGTCGCTGGCTGAATACTCCCTCTTCTGGATGCAGGGCATGCCCAAGGAAGGACAGACACTCCAGGAGGTGAAGCAACTCATGCTCGGCGAGATGGACAAGCTCAAGCGCGGCGACTTCGACGACGACCTGTTGCCCTCCGTGGTCAACAACATGAAGCTCGACTACTACAAGCAGCTCGAGGACAACGGCAAGCGCACCGACCAGCAGCTCGATGCGTTCATCAACGGCAAGAAATGGAGCGACGTGGTGACACGCCTCGACCGCATCTCACGCATCACCAAGCAGCAGGTGGTCGACTTTGTGCGCCGCCACATGCTCGACAACTATGCCGTGGTGTACAAGGAGCAGGGCACCGACACCTTGCAGAAGAAAATCGAAAAGCCGCATATCACCGCCATCCCCACCAACCGCGACAAGCAGAGCCAGTTTGTGACCGATGTCATCAACTCGAAGACCGCGCCCATCCAGCCCGTCTTCGTCGACTTCAACACCGCCATCACCCGTTCGAAGACCCGCCGCGGACTGCCCGTGCTCTATGTCAAGAACACCGACAACGGCATCTTCCAGCTCACCTTCAAGTATGACTTCGGCGCCTATGCCGACAAGCGTCTCAACTATGCTGCCGACTATCTCGACTATCTCGGCACCGACAAGCTGACCGCCGAGCAAATCAAGAAGCAGTTCTACAAGCTCGCCTGCGACTATTCCATCGGCGTGGGCGGCAACAATGTTCTCATCACCCTCGGCGGACTGGCGGAAAACCAGGCTGAGGCCCTCCGTCTGTTGGAGAGCGTGCTCCATGGCGCCAAGGCCGACACACAGGCCTACCAGGACTATGTGGCGCTGGTGAAGAAGAGCCGTGCCGACCGCATGGACGACCAGAAGGCCAACTATCGCGCCCTCACCGCTTATGCCATCTATGGTCCGCAGGCTGTCCGCAAGGGCATGATGACCAATGAGGAACTTGACCAGTGCGACCCGAAGAGCCTCGTGGCACTCATCGACGGACTCTCCAACTTCCAGCACACGGTGGAATATTACGGCCCTGCCGACCTGAAGACCGTCATCGCCCAGGTAGACCGCACCCATCAGACCGCCAAGAAACTCCAGGCGCCACTCCAGACTGAGGAACTCATGGAGCAGCCTACTCCCGCCAACGAGGTGGTCATCGCCCCCTATGAGGCAAAGAACATCTACATGATGCAGTATCATAACGAGGGTCAGCAGTGGACTCCCGACCGCGCTCCAGTCATCAACCTGTTCAACAACTATTTCGGTGGCGGCATGAACACCGTGGTCTTCCAGGAGCTTCGCGAGAGCCGTGGCCTTGCCTACAGCGCCAGTGCCAACTATATGTCGCCCGACCGCAAGGGCCATCCCGAGTATGCCCAGACGATGATTATCACCCAGAACGACAAGATGCCCGACTGCATCCGTGTGTTCAACTCCATCATCGACACCATCCCGCAGGGCGACGCCGCCTTTGAGTTGGCGCGTCAGTCGCTGATGAAGAGCATCGCCGCCAGCCGCATCTCGCGCAAGAGTCTCATCTCCGCCTACGACGCTGCCGTGGAGCGTGGCTATGAAGGCGACCTGCGCCGCTTGGTCTACGACCGTCTGCCCTCGCTCACGCTGCAAGACCTTGTCAACTTCGAGCGCCAGACCATGGCCGCCAAGCCCTACCGCTATATCATCCTCGGCGACGAGCATGCCATCGACATGAAGACGCTGGAGAAGATAGGCCCCATCAAGCGTGTCAGCCGCCAGGACATCTTCGGCTATTGATAAGCCGCTGATATACTCATCCCCATTCCTATTTATACATGGTTGCATTCCGCCCTCATCCGTTTGAGGCGGATGCAACCATTTTTTTCTTCCCCAGTTCTCCCTTCATCGTGCTCTTTTTTTTACATTTTGCCCCTTTTGTCCGGTGTCTCCCGTCCTTTTGTTGGGTGTTTTCCGTCCCTTGTTCGGTAGCGTTTTTATGCCGCCGCAATCCTCCCTTTTCGAGGCTCTCTGCCGCCATTTTCCCTTCTTTTTGTGTCTCTGTCATGCCCAAAACGTGTCTTTTTATGCTTCAAACCATGCCTTGTCATGCACAAAACCGTGTTTTTTCATGCGAAAATGCGTGGTTTTTGTGCAGGTCCCATTTTCGCTTGATCATGAAATGTGCAGGTAAGACGAGTGGAAAGTCGCAACTGTGACATCAGGTGGAACGAATGGTGACTGAAAAGTGGTGGGTTGAAGGGATGAAAACAGGGGGTGAAAATAGGGTGAAAGACAGAATAGGGGATTTGGAAACGAATTAGGTGTTTTGAGTTTTGTCGTGATTTTTCCGTTATCGGGACAGAACGGCAGGACGGGGCGATGGTTCAGAGAGGGGAAATGTGCCTCCGGCGATGCGTTACAGGCTGAGTAACAGACTTTTCACCGCGGTGAAAATCTTTTTAGTCCGCCATTTCTTGCAGCCGTGTTGCCGGTTAGCATGCGGTAAATGAGTCAGTAAAATAAGCGTGTAAGGAAATTTCCAAGTTTAGAGGCATGACAGAGTGCATGACAAGAAGCATGACAAGGGGGGTGCTCCCTGGCGGAAAAAGGGGGTATACATTCCATGGTAACATTATAC
>JBNMIE010000075.1:0-11424 GCA_050873125.1 Prevotella sp. | reverse complement strand
AGTGGCGATGTGTATATCCGGGCAGAAGAACCTTTGCAGGAGATTCCGGATGCCGACGTGGTTTGCTATGGCTTGTGGGCAGATCCTGATTTATGCAAGGATCATGGGGTGTTCGTGATGCGCCGTGACAACGCAGCACAACTCGACTTCATGCTCCAGAAACCGAGTGTGGAAGAGATGGGAAAACTGATGGACAAGTATCTCTTCTTGATGGATATTGGTATTTGGTTGTTGAGTGATCGCGCCATCGAATTGATGCGCCGCCATTCTCTCAATGCCAAAGGGGAGATTGACAATTATGACATGTATGGTGAGTTCGGACTGGCACTTGGTAACCATCCAGTATTGAAAGATGCTGAGTTGAACGGACTCAAGACCGTGATTTTGCCGCTGCCGGGTGGACGTTTCTATCATTATGGCACTAGTCGGGAGATGATTTCCTCAACATTGGATGTGCAGAATCTTGTCACTGATCAGCGTGAGATCATGCTTCGTAAGGCCAAACCTCATCCTGCCATGTTCGTGCAGAATGCGCAGATAGACCTTAAACTTACTCCGGAAAACGCAAACTTGTGGATTGAAAACAGTCATGTGGGCAAGACTTGGAAGTTGGCATCCCACCATATTATTACTGGCGTTCCGCAGAATGACTGGGCGCTCCAACTGCCGAAAGGTGTCTGTGTGGATGTGGTACCGGTCGGTGAAAGCCAGTATGCTGCCCGGCCTTATGGATTCAACGACAAGTTCAAAGGCAAACTTTCCGACTCTGCAACACTTTATCTTGGTATTCCCTTCTCGGAATGGGCATCCCAACGTGGTGTCGACATCGACTCTATCCAATATTCTGGAGCTGAGGACATCCAGTCGGCCCGCATCTTTGCCTTGACAGAGGATGTGGAGAAGATGGGAAAAATCATGCAGTTCATGATTACAGGCGACAACGAAGAGGGAAAACTCTTGTGGCAGACAGCCCCTAAATATTCGGCAGATGAGATTTCGGCCTATGCGGATCTCCGCCGTCTGACTCGTCAACGCGAAGCTTTCCGCAAGCAGAATTGGACGGCTCTGGCGCAGAACTATCGTCAGAGTGTGTTCTATCAGCTCAACCTTGATGAGGCTGCTCATGCTTTTGCGGAAGAACAACTCCCTATGCCGGAACCATTGCCCGACTCGGCCAACCGCATGAAACGGATTAGCGATAGCATGTTCCGTTCACGTGTCGCAGCACTCAAGGGAGATGAAAAAGAGGCAAAGATACAGGAAGAAAAGGCGTTCGCGCTGATGCGGGAAGGATTGACCTCTACTATTAGTCATCAACAGTCTCCCCGTCTGTCGGTTTATGCAGATCAGATTGTGTGGAGTCGCAGTCCGGTGCGCATTGATGTGGCTGGTGGTTGGACAGACACACCTCCTTACAGTTTGATGGAGGGAGGAAATGTGGTCAACCTTGCCATCGAACTCAACGGACAACCTCCGTTGCAAGTTTACGTCAAGCCTTCCAAGGAATATCATGTCATCATGCGTTCTATTGACCTCGGTGCGATGGAAGTGGTGACTACCTACGATGAACTGAGCCAGTTCAACAAGGTAGGCTCCCCATTCTCTATCCCAAAGGCTGCTTTAGCTTTGGCAGGTTTTTTGCCGGCATATTGCAGTGAGCACTTCGATAGTCTTGAGCAACAGCTGAAGGCTTTCGGTTCTGGTATTGAGATTACATTGCTCTCCGCTATCCCTGCCGGTTCTGGTTTGGGAACCTCGTCTATCCTTTCGTCAACCGTGTTGGGAGGCATCAACGACTTCTGTGGACTTGGCTGGGACAAGCATGAGATTGCCGACCGCACATTGATTCTCGAGCAATTGCTTACCACTGGTGGTGGATGGCAAGACCAGTATGGTGGTGTGTTGGAGGGTATCAAACTCCTGCAGACACAACCCGGTTGGTCGCAGCGTCCACTCACACGTTGGCTTCCAGAACAGTTGTTCCGCCAGCCCGAATATGCCGGTTGTCACCTTCTTTATTATACAGGCATCACTCGTACGGCAAAAAATATCCTTTCGGAGATTGTTCGAGGCATGTTCCTCAACGAGACCGAACGGCTTGATTTGCTTCGCCAAATGAAGCAGCATGCCTTGGATCTCGCGGCAGCCGTACAAGCCAACGACTTTGATGCCTATGGACGCATGGTGCGCAAGACTTGGGCGCAAAATCAAGCGCTTGATTCCGGTACCAATCCTGAGGCTGTGCGCAAGTTGACCGACCTTATTGATGACCTTTGTCTTGGCTATAAACTTCCCGGTGCTGGAGGTGGCGGCTATCTTTATATGGTGGCGAAAGATCTTGATGCGGCAGCCAGAATTCGCAAGGTGCTCACAGAGAACCGCATGAACTCGTTGGCTCGCTTTGTCGACATGCGTCTGTCGGACAAAGGATTGGAGATTAGTCGCAGTTAATAATTATTCAAATGAAAGTCGATGAAAAATGAATCCAAGTTAGTGAAGACGCGCGATGGGCACAACTATTTGGTGCCTTTCGTGCTCATTACCACGCTTTTCTTCCTTTGGGGATTTGCCCACAGCATCCTTGATGTGCTCAACAAACATTTCCAGGACTCCCTGCAAATCTCCAAAACAGGATCGGCTATGGTGCAAGCCATGGTTTATGGTAGTTATTTTCTCATGGCATTGCCGGTAGGTGAGATTATCCGTCGCAAGGGCTATCGTGCGGGAGTGCTCACAGGATTGTTGCTCTACGGCATCGGGGCGTTGATGTTTATTCCCGGCAGTTATATGCAGTCGTTCCCGTTTTTCCTTCTTTCCCTGTTTGTGATAGGGTGTGGACTCTGTTGCTTGGAAACTTCCGCCAATCCTTATGCCACAGTGTTGGGAGATATGGATGCTGCAGAACGGCGTATCAATTTGGCTCAGTCGTTCAATGGATTGGGATGGATATTCGGTCCGTTGGTAGGAGGTCTGTTCCTCTTTTCCGACCATCCGTCTGAATTTGACATCGCCATGCCATACACGATTATCGGTTGTGTGGTGTTATTGGTGGCGCTGATATTTGTTCGGGTACGTTTGCCGGAGATAACAATTGAGGAGGATGCTTCCGAGAAAGGCAAGATTGATAAAGGAAGATTGTGGTCAAACAAGTCATTTACCTTGGGACTTGTGGCTTTGTTCTTCTATGTTGCCGCTCAAACGGGAATCAACAGTTTCTTTATCAACTACATGACCGACATCTCCCAGATTGGTGCCAAGACAGCCTCGATATGGCTTTCATTTGGAGGTATGGGCTTGTTCCTGTTTGGAAGAATGACCGGCTCTTGGGTGATGAAATATATTCGTGCAGACCGGTTGATGGTGCTTTGTGCCCTTGGCGCTACTGTTGCCATGTTGGTGGTCTGCTTTGCTGGAGGGAAAGTTGGCATGTATGCCTTCTTCTTGTGCTATCTGTGCGAGTCAATCATGTTCCCCACCATCTTCGCTCTTGCCATCAAGAAAGTTGGAACCCAGCATACCAAGCGCGCTTCTTCCTATTTGATTATGACAATTGTCGGTGGAGCCTTTGCTCCTGTCATCATGGGTTATATTGCCGACCAAAGCAATATTGCATGGGGATTCCTTGTTCCGTTGGCTTGCTTCCTGATTATTCTTGCTTACAGCGTGAGCTATCCCAAATTGGCAAAATAAAGTTTTTCTATATATCAACAATGCGCAGTGGAGTATTTTGCTTCACTGCGCATTGTCAGTTTGCGATATTCTGGATTTCTTTTCTTCTCTTTATATAATAAGGTGTATTATCGCATAAAGTCAGAAAAGTAGGGAAATATTTGCCCATATTGCACAAATGTTGTAATTTTGTGCCGAATTTTACAAATCAAAGAAAAGGAAACAAATGACTCACAATTTATTGAAAGGAAAGCGCGGCATCATCTTTGGTGCCCTCAATGAGGACTCCATTGCATGGAAGGTGGCTGTGAAAGCCGTAGAAGAAGGCGCTACTATCGCATTGAGCAACACAGCAATGGCATTGCGTATGGGTACAATCGACAAGCTCGGTGAGCAACTCAACGCCCCCATCATTGCAGCTGACGCTACCAGCGTAGAGGATCTTGAAAAGGTTTTCGCTGAGGCTCAGGAAAAGCTCGGTGGTAAAATTGATTTCGTATTGCACTCAATTGGTATGAGCCCTAACGTGCGCAAACACCGCACTTACGATGATCTTGACTACAACTATCTTCAGAAGACACTCGACATCTCTGCTATCTCATTCCACAAGATGCTTCAGGTGGCCAAGAAGATGGACGCTATCGCAGAATACGGTTCTGTGCTTGCGCTCACCTACATCGCTTCTCAGCGCACATTCTTCGGCTACAGCGACATGGCTGACGCCAAGAGCATGCTCGAGAGCATTGCCCGTAGCTTCGGCTATATCTATGGTCGCGAGAAGCACGTGCGTGTGAACACCATTTCTCAGTCTCCTACCGCTACTACAGCTGGTAAGGGTATCAAGGAAATTGAGGGTATGATGGACTTCGCCGACAAGATGTCTCCACTTGGTAATGCTGACGCTGAGGATTGCGCCAACTACTGCGTGATGATGTTCTCAGATTTCACTCGCAAGGTGACCATGCAGAATCTCTATCACGATGGTGGATTCTCTTCTATGGGTATGTCTCTCCGTGCGATGAACCAGTATTCTAAGGATCTTACTCCATTCGAGGATGAGAATGGAAAGGTCATCTACGGATAAGGTAGAACTATAGCAAATCAGATATTGAAGCGCTTGCTTTCTGTTAACGGAAAGCAAGCGCTTTTGTGTTAACAATTGTTCTTTTTGCGAACTTTATCTTGCTTGAAAACATGCACAAACACTTGCACACTTTCGCCTAAAATAAAGGCTTTAGGGAAGATTGATATTGAATCTCAACATGTTATAACACAAGTTTACATTCTTAAAATTGCACAACAGATTGCACAGGATTTGGAAGTTTGGGATTTTTTTCGTACCTTTGCATCCGAATTAAAGAGAATAGTCGCTCTTGTTGTATTGGTAGTGTCTATTCTGAAAGTGTAACTGGAGTCCAGATGGAGGGTTCATTCATTGATGTTTTCAATGCCTCTATCGCGAGCTTACCCCATCGTCATCAAGCTCAGACTCCATAAACAATTAATTATGAATAGAATTTTAAAAGTAGTATGTTTATTGATTTTTATGTGTCTTCCTTGTGCCTTGCTTGCACAAGATGACGACAGTTTGCAGACAACTAACGTCAATGACGTGGATTGGAATCCAGTGATGGATGCCATTATTCAGGTGGAAAGCCGCGGCAACGCCAAGGCTGTGTCGGGAAACTCATGTGGCGCCATGCAGATCACTCCTATTCTTGTAGCAGAGTGTAACAACATTCTCAAGCGCCGTAAGAGCAAGAAGCGTTTCAGCCTCGCTGACCGTTTCAATATTGCTAAGTCGAAAGAGATGTTCCTGATTATCCAGTCGTTCCATAATCCAAAGAATGACATAGAACGAGCGATACGCTCCTGGAATGGCGGAATGCGCTACAGCATCCAGCGCACGCAGCGATATTTCGAGAAAGTGATGAGCTATCTCACGAAGAAGTAAAACAATAAAACAGAAATAATGCCGTTTGTCTATATGTTAGACAAGCGGTTTTTTATATGACAAACACACACATGATGAAACGATTATACTCAATATTCTTGAGCTTTGCTGTATCTTGTGGTATGGCGAGTGCCCAACACGTGACCTACAAGTCGTTCGACCATTATAATGACAAGGTGGTGGAATTTGAAAAGATGCGTCCTGTAGACTCCACAGATGTGGTGATGCTAGGCAATAGCATCACGGAGTTTGGTGGCGACTGGAACAAGCGGGTCGGGGGAAAGCATATCCGTAACCGTGGTATTGCCGGTGACGACGCGATGGGCATCTACCATCGTTTGGTGCAGATTCTTCCTGGGAAGCCCAAAGCCATCTTCCTGATGGTGGGCATCAATGACATCAGTCACGACTTGACAGGAGAGCAGGTGGCAGAACTTTGCGTCAAGGTGATTGATAAGATTCGCCGTGACGCGCCACAGACCAAACTCTATGTGCAGAGCATTTTGCCTATCAACGAGGATTTCGACCGATGGAAAACATTGGAAGGAAAGACCGATGTGGTTCCGGCTGTCAACCGGCGGGTCAAGGCGCACTGTCAGCGTCATGGCATTGAGTATATCGACCTGTTCTCCAAATTCGTCCGTCATGGCACCAACGACTTGCGTCGTGAGTTGTCGGTCGACGGCTTGCATCTCAGTCCGCAAGGCTATAAACAATGGGCCTTTGTGCTGAAGCGCTACTTGCGGGAATGTGGCGCAGTGAGATAAAATAAAATCGGCATCCAGTGAACCTCACCGGATGCCGATTTTGTTTATTATTGTTTTTGTCTTTATTTCTGCATATCGTAGACCACCTGCATGATTTGCTTGCCCAGTTGGTCAGCCTCTTCCATCGTGTGTGCCTCGCTATATACACGGATGATTGGCTCTGTGTTTGATTTGCGCAAGTGAACCCACTTGTCGGCAAAGTCGATTTTCACACCGTCAATGTCGGTGATTTTCTCGTGGCTGTACATCTCCTTCACCTTTTCGAGAATCGCATCCACATCGGTGGTAGGTGTGAGGTCGATACGGTTTTTGGCGATGAAATAGTTGGGGAATGTGGCGCGCAGTTCGCTCACCTTGCATCCTTTTTGTGCCAATGAAGACAGGAAGAGAGCGATACCCACCAGGGCGTCACGTCCGTAGTGGCTTTCAGGATAGATGACTCCACCATTTCCCTCACCGCCAATCACGGCGTTCACCTCTTTCATCTTTGTGGTCACATTCACTTCGCCCACGGCAGCGGCTGTATAAGTGCCGCCATGCTTGATTGTCACATCGCGCAGAGCACGTGTGCTGCTCAAGTTGCTCACCGTGTTTCCGGGGGTATGGCTCAACACGTAGTCTGCCACACTGACGAGCGTATACTCCTCGCCAAACATCTTTCCGTCCTCGCAGATGAATGCCAAACGGTCTACATCCGGGTCCACCACGATGCCAAGGTCATAGCCACCTTTCTTCATCTCGCCCATGATGCCTCCGAGATTCTTCTCGAGAGGCTCTGGATTGTGGGCAAAATCGCCGTTGGCTTCCCCGTTGAGCACGGTGTATTCCACGCCAAGGGCTTTGAGCAGGTCGGGAAGGATGATGCCGCCCACGCTGTTGATGGTATCCACACACACCTTGAAGTGGGCTTTCTTGATAGCCTCGGCATCAACCAGATTCAGCGCCAAAACGCTTTCGATGTGGCGTGCGTTATAGGAGTTGTCTTCCGTGTAGTGTCCCAAGTTGTCCACATCAGCATATTCAAAATCTTCTTTCTCCGCAATGGCGAGCACCTCGTTGCCGTCGTCCTTGGTAAGGAATTCTCCCTCCTGGTTGAGCAACTTCAGTGCGTTCCAGTGACGGGGATTGTGGCTGGCAGTGATGATGATGCCTCCGGCGGACTGTGACATGCGCACAGCCAACTCTGTTGTCGGAGTGGTGGCGAGGCCGATGTTGATGACATCATAGCCACAGCCCATCAGACATCCGCTGACAATCTTGTCGACCATCGCACCCGAGATGCGTGCATCGCGTCCCACAACGATGGTGTTTGACTGCGACTTGCCGCTCTTGCGGATGAAGGTGGCATAAGCCGTTGTGAATTTCACAATATCCAGAGGATTGAGCGTGTCGCCCGTCTGTCCTCCGATGGTTCCTCTGATACCAGAGATAGATTTGATAAGTGTCATAATGTATCAATTTTAGAAACGGTGTCCATCTTACCACTCACTTTGGTAGGTGATGTCGTAGAAGCAAGGATACACGTTTTGTACTGCATAGGATTGTCCGGCGGAGTGGGGGACGATGAGCTTCACATGGGCGATTTTTTCTCCATCAGCCTTGGGCACACCAATCTTGATGTAGCTCAGTGGCACCAGCCAACCGGTAGGTACGGACGAATTGCTGTAGGTGCGGTACATGACACTGCTTTTGGAATCGAAAGAAGCAGTGAAGCTGCCGCTGGTGTTGGTCACGTTCATCAAGTCGGGCATGGAACTGTAATAAGGAATCAAGTTTGTGGAAATGGTATCACCCTCCATGATGTTGACTTCCGTATAGCGGCAGGCGATGGTAATACTCTGTCCGTTCTTGATTTTCTCGCCACAGCCTTCATCGCATATCTGCATGTAGACACCAGACTGTTCGAGTTCCACATACTGGTTTTTCGACACGTCAGTGGTGTAACCTTGCTGGGCGAATACCGTTTCGGAGATGGGGTTGATCTTGTTTACCGCGATATACTGCGCAATCGCCGAACGCTCTTTCTTTTTCTGGTCAGCATAGGTCTCGCTGTCGCTGCAGGAGGCATAAACCAGAAGGGAAAGGAGTGCCATAATGGCCAATTGTATTTTTCTCATTTTTCGTCTTTATAAATAACTTGGCAAAGTTACCCATTTCTGCTGACATGGGCGAAAGGGCGCATGGGTTTTTATTGTTTTTTTACGCTTCTTGTCGTCATTTTCAGCTCGTTGGCTTGCTGATTATTACTTTTTCAGTTCTTCCGCAAAATATTTGATGGCTTGCTTGGCCACCTCTTTTGCCTCGTCGATGCTGCAATAGAGTTTGCCTCCGGCGGCATCGGCATGTCCTCCGCCGTTGAAGAATCGTTCTGCCACTTGCTTGCAATGGAATCCGCAGCTGGAACGGAGACTGACGAAAATGAGATTGTCTTTGACGGTATCCTCACGCAGATAGATGGACAACTTCAGTCCCTTGATTTTCAGAGGTTCGTTGACCAGACCTTCGGCATCGCCTTTGATATAGTGGAACCGTTGCATCTCTTCCCGGGTAAGTGTGAAGTAGGAAGCGTGCAGATCCTCGTAGACATTCAGCTTCTGCATCATCATGTAGCCCCTCATGCGCAGACACCAAGTGCTGTAGTTATGGTTCACACGGTTGTAGATGTCGTCTTTGTCCACGCCTTTCTCCAGTAGATGGCTGATGATGAGGAAAATTTCGGGTCGTGTGGAGTTGTAGGTGAAGCCTCCGGTGTCGGTCATCATTCCGCAGTAGAGGCTGACGGCACATGCTTTGCTCATCTTCTCAAACTCGCCCAACTGCCACAGAATGCGGAACGAGAGTTCGCAGGTGGAGCACATCTCCTCATGGGAGATGACCAGTTTGGCGTCGGGAATGTTGGGACCGATGTGGTGGTCGACAAGCACCTTGGGGGCTTGAGCCTGGTCGAGCACTGGTTGCATGTCTTCCAACCGTGCCGACACATTGAAATCGAGGCAGAGGATAAGGTCGGCGTGAGCGAATAGGTCTTTCACCTCGTCGGGGTGCTTGTCATAGCGTGTCACTGTTTGTGCAAAGCCAGGCAACCATTGCAGGAAGTCGGGGCAAGCGTCGGGAATAGCCACCCTTACGTTCTTTTCCTTGCTTTTCAGGTAGTCAGCCCATGCCAATGATGAGCCGATGGCATCACCGTCCGGACTCTTGTGGCAACAAATGACGATGTTTTGCGAAGCGTCGATAAGGCTTCGCAAGGAGATGATTTCTTCTTGTGAGAGGATGTCGAGATTCATAGAATAAATAAAGGTGAAGGTTGAAAACGAAAATGAGGTTTTCAACCTTCACGAGTTTGTTAGAATAGTTTCTTAGGATATACGCCTTCGTTGACGAGGCTCTGGATCTTGTCTACCACAGACTGACGGTCGGCTGCATAGGTCACGCCGAACCATTTGCTGGTGGTGTCGAGCACCTTGACACTTGCTGTGCCCTCATTGATGAGCTTGTTGACCATCAGCGGAATGAAAAATTCTGCCTTGAGGTTCTCCATGTTCTTGGGGTCGGAGAGGAACTCCTTGAAATATTCCTCGCTATAGTCGAAATAGTCGGGAGTGAATCCCCACATGTTCATGGATACGGGAGTGTTGTCATCCACGGCAACCCACTTGCCCTCTTCGTCCTTGTAGCTCACCTTACCGTCCACACGCATGATTTCGGTGCGCTCCACGACGGTGGTCAGGTTCTCGTGCTCGTCTTTCGAGCAGATGCCACGTGCCACGGTTCCGTTGTCAGAGAGGGTGTTGCCCACACGGAATCCCACCATGGCATAGCGGTTCTTGCTGCCCTCTGGCAGTTCGGCGAGGAATTTGCCGATGACCATGAAAGCGTCTCGGTTGTAGAAGTCGTCGCAGTTGATGACCAGGAAAGGCTCTTTGATCACATCTTTAGCCATCAGCACAGCGTGGTTGGTGCCCCATGGCTTGACACGTCCCTCAGGGCAAGTGAAGCCCTCTGGCAGGTCGTCGAGACTTTGGAAACAAAGTTCGGCGGGAATATGACCTTCATATTTACTGAGAATCTTCTCGCGGAAGTCTTTTTCGAAATCTTTGCGAATGATGAAGACAATCTTTCCAAATCCGGCCTTGATGGCATCGTAGATGGAATAGTCCATGATTGTCTCTCCGTTTGGACCTAAACCGTCCAATTGTTTCAAACCTCCATAGCGGCTGCCCATACCGGCAGCGAGGAGCAATAACGTTGGTTTCATATGAATTGATTTTATAATTAGTTAGTTCTATTCTTCAGCAAAGGGAGCACGGTGAAACCGCACACTCGATGTGCCGTACTGCAAAGGTAGTGTAAATCGAAGACAATGCAAAATAAAAGCGCACTTGTTTCGCTTTTATTTTGCATTGTCGGTCTATAGTTTTCTTTCTGTCATCATGAAGAAATCTCTTGAGGAAACTTTTAACCGAGGATTGCAGAAAGATTGCCGTTGTGAAGATAGACGGGAAAAGTTTTTGCTCAGAATCTGTCATTTTGCCACCTTTTGAATTTTCTTTTTGATATTCAGATGGTTGTGGGTTGCAGATACAAGGTGGCAAGTTCTTTATCTGTCACCAGGAGCTATGTTGTAGTCAACCACAACCCAAAAAGTTCAGAATGGCAGGTGGGGCTTGAACTTTTTGTTCACCTGCTTGGAACTGATTGTTCAACACTGAGGAGCAAACATGAACTCGCTGACTAATAGGGAAATAGACTGTGATTCATACTGCTTCCCGATAAGGCTAAGATTCCTCGATACAGTAAATGTCGGATGAAAATCCATTTTATTTTTTCAGCAGTCTCCGAATTTCTTCCAAACTGGTTCCCATGGTTGTGGCAATAACCTCCTCAGACATACCGCTTTTATCTAGAGCAATGGCTATTTTCCTTATTTGTTCATCCCTCTGCTGAAGTTGTTCATCCCTCTGCTGAAGTTGTTCATCCCTCTGCTGAAGTTGTTCATCCCTCTGCTGAAGTTGTTCATCCCTCTGCTGAAGT
>JBNMIE010000074.1:0-11889 GCA_050873125.1 Prevotella sp. | reverse complement strand
TGATTTGCTTGTCCATTCGTGAAATATTTGAAGGTATACTTTGCAAAAATACGGAAAAGTTTGCAGGTATACCTTAAAACTTTTCAAGAAATAGCGTTTTTTAACGGAAAGGGAGTGGGGAAAGATAGGAGTTTTTTTGAAAACCCACCCGTCCTCCCTTACCCTTAAGGGAGGCTCCACCCTTTCCCCCAAGCCCCCTTTCCCTCCGGGGACGGGGGATGTAGCTGGCTCCCGCTATAGCTCCCGCCAGTTTTTCTTGTATCGGCAGCAAGCTTTCGCCCGCAAGGGGCTGCCGATGGTTGCCCACGCAACAGGGTTGCGATTTTTTGTCGCGCAAGCGTTTGTTGGTTGGCTTTCAATGCTTTATGCGGTGGTTTTGTTCTTTTGCCCCTGTAGGGCATGGCGTTGGTGCTGTGGGTTCCCGGGGCGGTTGCCCCGGGCTATGTTCTTGGCAAGGCCTTCAGCCTTGCTTGCTCCGCATTCGGGTAATCATTGTCCGCTTGTTGTGGAGAGGCGGGATGGATACTTGATATATGTCAAGTATTTGACGGTTATGACGCTATTTAACATATATTAGCTTCGGGGGGGTAAAACGTTGACGTTTTTTTATAATTTTGCCCTCGTGTTTGTTCCTCTCGGGGCAATCTACCAATAAGCATATAATATTGAATACATTTAAATAATAACCAAAACTTAAAACCAAAACAAATGAAAAAATTATTTACGCTAATGGCATTGGCCATGTGTGTCTTGCAGGGGTATGGACAAACCTGGAGTGCATCGGAAAACGGCGTTGATGTTTCGTCTGAAGCACAGCTTGTCGATAATAAAGACATAAAAGTCGAGGCAGTCTACACAGTTAAAGGCACATCAACTTCTGTTACATTAAATGGGCATGATTTTAAATATTACATTCCTGTTCGAGTAGCCAAAGCTCCTTCTTCTAGTTCACTTACTGGAACACTTCAGTCAAATTGTACTCCTTTGGTTGTTACAGCCAAGAAAAGTGGAACATTAGTCCTATATTATAGACGACAAGCTAATGGAACTTCTTATGCGGCAAATGATGGAAAGGATTTAATCATGGTGGATCAAGCTGCTATTTCAACGTATATTTCTGGAGAGATGAAATGTGTTAAATATGTTGATCAGACAAAAGGAGATGTTGTTACCGAAAAGGCCTTTTGCTTTGTCTATAAAACCTTGCAGTTGGAAAAAGATCATGTATACACATTGTATGCAAGAGGTACAACTGTACAATTTTTAGGCTTTGATTATACGGCAGAAGCTCAAAATCCTACAGTGACTCTTTCCGGTGCCGGCATGGGCACATTCTGCGCTCCATCCACCTATAAGGCTCCCGAGGACTTGGAGGTGTATACCGCAGCAGAGGCTGACAACGTGGTGACGCTGACCAAGGTGGCTGACGGCGTGATTCCTGCAGAACAGGGCGTGGTGCTCAGCGGCAAGGCTGATGCGACATACACGATGGAACCTACCACAACAGACAAGACCGGGCTGGAAGGCAACGCTCTCAAGGCTGCTGTCAGCGCGACAACCATCAACAACGAAAACACCTATGTGCTCATCTGCAACAACGATAACAAGGGACAGTTCGCTCTTCTCGAGAAAGGCGAGACCATCCCAGCTGGCAAGGCTTATCTCGAAATCAGCGGCAACGAGGCTGGCGCCAACTACCTGAGCCTCGCCTTCGGCAACGAGACCGCCATCAAGGCCATCGACGCCGCCAAGAAGACCGTGGGCGACAATGCCTACTACAATCTCCAGGGCAAGAAGATAGAGCGTCCTCAGCACGGTGCCTACATCCACAACGGCAAGGTGTATGTAATCAAATAAGGAACACAGACAAACCATAAAACCAGAACTAAAATAAAAACAACGAGAAAATGAAAAAGAAATATATCGAGCCCCGTGTCAGCGTGCTGACCGTCGAGAGCCAGCCCATGATGGCTGCAAGTGATCCAGAAAACTTTGATCCAACCCCAAGCAAGGGTTCTCCTGTAAAGGGAAGCCAAGCTACCTCGAACGCATTCCAATTCTTCGAGGAGGAGGGTGAACTCTAAGACATCCGGGGCCAACAACAAAACCCATTCTGAGCCGGGCACGGAGCCGCACAAGAGCGGCAGTGCCCGGCTTTTTCATGCGCTGAGGGTGCATCGTGCGGGATGGATTTCTGCCCCGCCAGGACGCGTATGTCGAAATAAATCACTAACTTTGCCGACAAAACGAGAAAGAGAATGCAAAGAAGACATTATACAGGCAAGGGCGACTACAGCCTGATGACCGTGGAGCACGACGCTCCGCTGCTCGAATATCTGCTCGGGAGCATGAAGGAGAGCAAGAACAAAGTGAAGGACACCCTCAAGGGCAGGGGCATCAAGGTGAACGGCAAGGTCGTCACACAGTTTGACTTCCCCCTCAAAAGGGGGATGAAGATAGCCGTCAGCAAGTCGAAACGCAACGACACGTTCAAGAGCAAGTATGTGAAGATCGTCTACGAGGACCAGTATCTGGTGGTGATCGAGAAGAACGCGGGCATCCTGTCGATGGCTGCGGGCCACTCGTCGCTCAACGTGAAGACGGTGCTCGACGACTATTTCCACAAGTCGCGGCAGAAGTGCCGGGCGCACGTGGTGCACCGCCTCGACCGCGACACCAGCGGACTGATGATCTATGCCAAGGACATGCAGACCGAGCAGGCGCTGGAGCACGACTGGCACCACATCGTCTACGACAGGCGCTATGTGGCGGTGCTCAGCGGGGAGATGGAGGACGACGAGGGCACCATCGCCAACTGGCTGAAGGACAACAAGGCGTATGTCACCTATTCGTCGCCCGTGGACAACGGCGGCAAGTATGCCGTCACTCACTTCCACACGCTCGACCGCACCACCGACCACTCGCTGGTGGAGTTCCGCCTCGAGACGGGCCGCAAGAACCAGATCCGCGTGCACTCCGCCGACATGGGCCATCCGGTGTGCGGCGACGTGAAGTATGGCAACGGCGACGACCCCATCCACAGGCTCTGCCTCCACGCCTACGTGCTCTGCTTCTACCATCCCGTGACCCACGAGCGCATGGAGTTTGACACGCCCATACCGGCGCAGTTCCGCCACCTCTTCAAATAGTCAACGCCCTCTCCCCGGGAGGGGCATCAACAACAAACCCTGAAACAAGAAAACAATGGATACAACCGTTTATTCGCTGGTCAGCATCATCGCCATCATCCTGGTGTTCTTCCTCATCAAGAAGATAGCCGGCTGCATGATCAAGAGTGTCATCATGATCGTGCTCGTGGCAGTGCTCGCCGCCATCTATTTCCTCTATCTGCGCTGACAGACAGGCGCAGGGAGGAGGGATGCATTTTTCTCCGGAAATTAACAGATTTTCACGCCTTAGCAGTTCCGAATATTTGCGGGAGAGGGGGAAATGCGCTAACTTTGCATATAGAAAGAAACACAAGCTGTGAGTCTTCTAACTATCAGATAGGCAAGGTTTTGCGCGCAACTGAACCCTACTGGCAAATACGTTTAACTTATTAAAATCTTAAAGAAAGGAACAAAACTATGGCAAGCAATCAAAAAGGTGTAGTAAACTACAAGGTGAAGGCAATCAAGGTGGCTGGCAAGGAAGACCAGAAGAAGTATGTGGCGATCGCCACAACGAAGAGAACTCTCGAGTTTGAGGACTTCGTCACCCACATCGCCGAGCACCACTCTCCGTTCAGCCGCGGCACTATCCACGGCGTGCTCACCGACACACTCGACTGTCTGCAGGAGAAGATCCTCAACGGCGAGAGCGTACGCCTGGGCGACCTGGGCATCGTGAGCGTCGGCATCGACGGCAAGAGCGCCGAGACACTCGCTGACTGGAACGTGCAGCAGAACATCACTGGTGTGCATCTCCTGGTGCGCAACACGAAGTCGTGGAGCAACAGTCAGCTCCGTTCCCGCTGCCGCCTCGTGGAGGCTGGCGCCTATACCGCCGGTGAGGGAAAGGAGAACGATTAACGAAGGAGCGCTATGAGTGACACACAAGGCAAGCGCGAGACATGGCGCTTCATCATTCAGACCCTGCTCGCCATCCTCACGGCGATAGGCACCACGCTCGGCGTGACTTCATGCATGGCATAGGCCATCAACTTTTCACAGAACTTCCCCAAGGGGGACTGGCAGTCAATGCCGGTCTCCCTTTTTTCGTTCCCCTGCTATCGTTATCGGCAGCGGGGGAGGGCGGAGAGGTGTACTTTCCACTTGCCGCGGAAGACGAGGGGAATCTGGGCGGTGCCGCTGGACAGGCGGTGGCTGGAACGGCCGAGGGTGTCGGGCACGAGCAGTCCCTCGACACGCACGGTGGCGAGGGCGGTGGAGTCGGAGGTGTAGTCGATGTCGCCCACCTCGCATGCGGCTCCGCTCTCCATGGCGCGCAGCGAGTCGACATCTGCCTGGCGCACGTTGGAGGCGGCGAACTGCAGCCAGGGGCGGCTCTCGTCCGTGCAGTAGGGCAGGGCTTCGGCATAGCGCCAGTTGAAATAGTGGACGGCGAAAGAGTCGACGTCCTCACGTAGCTGGTCCTCGTCACCGTCTCTGCGCCAGTTGCAGGCTGCGAGCGTGCAGGCGAGGGCGGCGAGGATGAGGAGTCGGGGTAAATGGTCTGTCATAGTCTTCATGCTGCAAAAGTAATGTAAAAATCTGATTCGGCGAAGAGAACGCCCGACTGTTTTCTCGCATGGGGGCGAAAGAGGGCGCATGGAGGGGCGGCGGTGATGTGCTAAAGATGTTGAAAAAATTTGTACATCATGACATTTTTTTTTACTTTTGCATAAAAGAACAAACAAGATGATGAAATTTATATCCTTCGGGAGCGGCAGTAGCGGCAACTGCTACTACCTCTATACCGAGACGGATGGGCTGCTGATTGACGTGGGCATCGGACTGAGAAGCCTCAAGAAGAAGTTCCGCGACTATGGACTTTCCCTTTCCGGCATCCATCAGGTCATCGTGACCCACGACCATGCCGACCATGTGAAGTCGACAGGGAGCATCAGCCACGAGTGCCATCTCAACGTGTATGCCACGCAGCTGGTGCACGAGGGCATCGGGAAGAACTATTGCGTGCGCCACAAGATTGAGCCGGAGTATAAGAAAATCATCGAGAAGGACCAGACCTACCAGTTGGGCGAGTTTGCCGTCACGCCGTTCAGCGTGCCGCACGACAGCACGGATAACGTGGGCTACAAGGTGGTGGCAGGGGGCGTGACGTTCTGTCTGATCACCGACGTGGGCCACATCACCGACGACATCAAGCGGCGGGTCAGCGAGGCGGAGTATCTGGTCATCGAGGCCAACCACGACGAGGAGCTGCTCAAGAGCGGCCCTTATCCCGAGCATCTGAAGCGCCGCATCATGGGGCCGAACGGTCATCTGAGCAACCGCGACTGTGCCGTGGCCATCGCCGAGAACGCGATGCCGCACCTGCGCCACGTGTGGTTGTGTCACCTGAGCGAGGAGAACAACCATCCGGAGTTGGCGCGCAAGACGGTGGAGGGCGTGCTCAAGGAGTATGGCATCGTCTGTGGCAAGGACTTTAAGTTGGACGTGCTGGGACGCAAGTCCACAAGTCCTGTGTTTGAGTTGGGGGGAGAAAAAGATTAATCGTCTTTTTCTCTGACTCTTTTTCTCTTTTTGAGGGATATATGCTTCGAGGGAATCATACAACTTGCTTCGAGTTCCCCCTTTGCGGCAATTTTTCGAAAACCCACCCGTCCTCCCTTACCCTTAAGGGAGGCTCCACCCTTACCCCCAAGCCCCCTTTCCCTCCGGGCAAGGGGGATGTAGCTGGCTCCCGCTATAGCTCCCGCCAGTTTTTCCTGTATCGGCAGCAAGCTTTCGCCCGCAAGGGGCTGCCGATGATTGCCTACGCAACAAAGTTGCGATTTTTTGTCGCGCAAGCATTTGTCACGCAGGGCATTTGTTTACTAAAGTATGATTTTTTACTAAAGCATGATTGCTTTACCAAACATGATGGTGTGCTAAGCTTTATGGTTTTCCAAAGTCTTATGGTGCGCACATGATGCAAGGCTTTCAAACTTGCAACGAGGTACCTTTTTATTATAGGGGGAGGATGGGGAAAAAGAGAAGCTCCTCAGGGAACTGTCAGATGTTCAGTTTCTTGAGGAGCTTCTTGTTGAGGGCTTGGATCTGCTTGCCTTGACGGGTGAGATCCTCGCGCACGGTGTTGATGTCGTTGAAGAGTTCGCTGAAGGCGGACTGCAGGGCGTTGGGACGACGCACACTCTTGTCGGCATTCGGATTCACCACGATCTTGATGCCGCCCTTCTCGATGGAGACGTCCACGTCGGCACCGGTCATGATGGGGTCGCCGTCGTAGTGGATGACACCGGGGTTGGAACGGTGGATGTGCAGACGGCTCGCCTTGAAGGTCTTGATCTTCGAGTTCTTGTCGAGCGTCTTGTTGAACATGTCGATGCTCACCTGCGCCGCCTCGAGGATGTCGAATGGCTCCATGATGATGACGTCGAGCAGACCGTCGCTCATCGAGGCCTGCGGGGCGATGTAGGCGTTGTTGCCGTATTGCGAGGCGTTGGCGCAGGAGATGAGGAACGCCTCATACTGCTGCTTGCCGTTCTCGTTTTCGATGATATAGGTCTCGGGCTTGTATTTCAGTCCCTCCTTGAGCACGTTCTCGGCATAGGTGATGGGGCCGCGCTTGCCCGACATGGCGAACTTGAGGCTGATGAAGGCGTCGAAACCCATGCCGCAGGTGCAGAAGAAGGGCATGTCGTTGATCACACCATAGTCGAGGTCGTGGATCTCGCACTGGTTGATCACCCCGATGGCCTTGCGGAAGTCGAGCGGGATGAGCAGATGGCGCGCCAGTCCGTTGCCCGACCCGCAGGGGATGATGCCCAGGGCGGTGCTGGTGTGGACGATGGCACGCGCCACCTCGTTGACCGTGCCGTCTCCACCCACCGCCACGACAATGTCGGCGCCCTCGTCGGCAGCCTCCTTGGCGAGGTCGGAAGCGTGGCCGGCATACTCCGTGTGGCGGATGGTGTAGTCAAACTTCTCCTTGTCGAGGGTCCTGTCGATGATAGCGGGAAGGCCAGCCTTGCTGACGGTTCCCGAGATGGGATTCATGATGAAAACGATCTTCTTCTTGGCTGTCATAACAAGCGCAAAGTTAATAAAAAAAGAATAATAAACTCGGCGGAGCGTATGAATTTTTCACCTTGATTGCAATTTTCTCCCTTTTTATGTCTGTATATACCACAATTTTTGTAACTTTGCAGCCTGTAATAAATTAAACGTAGCCATGCTACACCTTTAATAATACTGGGACAGTTACAAGAAAGATACAAGAATTATCGCGAGCCGCAGAAATTTATGGCAGCTGGTGTTTACCCTTACTTCCGTGAGATTACAGGAAAACAGGGCACAGAAGTTGAAATGGGAGGCCACAAGGTTCTCATGTTTGGCTCAAACGCTTATACAGGTCTTACAGGCGACCAGCGCATCATCGACGCAGCCAAGGCCGCTCTCGACCAGTATGGATCAGGTTGCGCAGGCAGCCGATTCCTCAATGGTACACTCGATCTCCACGTGAAGTTGGAGAAGGAAATCGCAGAGTTCATCCACAAGGATGACTGTCTCTGCTTCTCCACCGGTTTCAGCGTCAACCAGGGCGTGCTGGCCATGGTGGTGGGCAAGGGCGACTACATCATCTGCGACGACCGCGACCACGCCAGCATCGTGGACGGACGACGCCTCTCGTTCGCCCGTCAGCTGCACTACAAGCACAACGATATGGCTGACTTGGAGCGCGTGCTCCAGGGACTGCCAAAAGAGGCTGTGAAGCTCATCGTGGTGGACGGCGTGTTCTCCATGGAGGGCGACCTCGCCAAGCTTCCCGAGATTGTGGAGCTGAAGCACAAATACAACTGCTCGATCATGGTCGACGAGGCTCATGGCATCGGCGTGTTCGGTGACCACGGACGTGGTGTGTGCGACTATTTCGGACTGACCGACGAGGTGGACCTCATCATGGGTACCTTCTCCAAGTCGTTGGCATCCATCGGCGGTTTCATCGCTTCCGACAAGGACACCATCAACTTCCTGCGCCACACTTGCCGCACCTACATCTTCTCGGCTTCCAACACTCCTGCCGCCACAGCAGCCGCCCTTGAGGCACTGCACATCTTGCAGAAGGAGCCAGAGCGCATCGAGGCTCTGTGGAAGGTGACCAAGTTCGCTCTCCGCCGCTTCAAGGAGGAAGGCTTCGAGATTGGCGACACCGAGAGTCCTATCATCCCGCTCTATGTGCGCGATGTGAACAAAACCTTCATCGTCACCGCCCGTGCATTCGACGCCGGCGTGTTCATCAACCCTGTGATTCCGCCAGCCTGCGCTCCGCAGGACACATTGGTGCGCTATGCGCTGATGGCTACCCACACCGAGGAGCAGGTGGAGCGTTCGGTACAGATCTTGAAGAAGGTGTTCCAGGATCAGGGCATCATCAAGTAAAGACCACAGAACAATCATCCTCTGCTTCGTCTTTCCGCTTGTGGAGGGCGAGGGCAGAAGAGCAATGAAACATAAGAGAGAGAAGACTACGGTCAAGACTGCTCCGGCAGGTTGACCCAGTCTTTTCTCCTTCCGGGGTGTAGCGCAGTTGGTAGCGTTCCTGGTTTGGGACCAGGCTGTCGCAGGTTCGAGTCCTGTCACCCCGACAGACAGCAAATAAGGTGAACTTCCCGCAATGGTGGGGAGGTTCACCTTTTCTTTTTGTTGGCGCTTTTCCGCGTCTCAGTCATGGCAGCCGTCGCCATGGCATGTGTTTCGATGAGCAGCGGACTCTTGTGGTAGGGCACAATCTTGACCGTCACCGAATAGTGGCGCGCCTTCTCCCGGATGCACTGCTCGATCAAGTCGGGATTGGCAGACTTCGCGGTGGGCGTCTTGTCGAAGTTTTGGATATAGGCGGCGTTGGTCAAGAACTGGATGTCGGAACCCTCTGGTAGACCGCGCATCACCTTCACCATGAGCATGAGCATCATGCGAAACTCGGTGGTGTGAAGGTCGCTGATGGCGTCACGGCCGACGACATCGCCCTGGCGCTCCATCACGACTGCCGCGCCACCAGCCCGCTCCTTGTGTCCATAGTCGCACGATCCGCCAATCCACACGTAGTAGACGGAGTCCTGGAGCGGGTCTGTTGCTACAGATTTCTTTCCCATGATTATCCGATCAGTTTGTTCAGTTGCTTGTCTGTGGCATCGGGCAGGAGGGCTCTCAGATGGTCGAACATCCGCTGGCGAGACTCCTCGGGAGAGCGTCCGCAGCGGCACGCGTCACTGCCATAGAGCGCCTCGGGCGTATTGAGCAGCGACCATCCCCAGCCATATTCCCGATTGTGCTTGTCGCGGGGATAGACGAAGTCCTCGGTCACGATGTAGGTAGCCATCTCCAGGCGCGTTAGGAAGCCGTCAAACTTGCTCCGCAAGCCCTTGACCTTCGGCAGACCGTCGCTTGTCTTGGAGCGCAGCGAGGAGCCAAATCCGCAGGCAGCACGCAGTTCGCGGGTGATGAGACTGCCCGACGACTGGAGTGTGGCGAGGATGGTTCCCTCGATGGAGTCGTCGTCGGGGCGTGGATAGAGGCTCCGGCGATAGTTGCAGAAGTCGGGCCACCAGTCCATGGAGATGAATCCCGCCTTCTTGTTGAAGAACTTGCCGTAGACACACGGCATTCCGGTCACAATCTCTCCCTTCCATTTCCAAAGAGGCCAGTCCCATCCCCCTTCGGGGAACGTCACATATTGGCAGTCCTCGGTCACCATTTCCTCGGCGGAGAATCCCCCGATGCCACTGTCGAGCAACGGCAGGAATCCAATCTCCCCGATCAGTTCCATCAGTCCCGAAGCAGAATAAATTTCATGATTCTTCATATTGTTCATATCTTTGGTTACAAAGATAGTGCAAACGAGCGAAATACAAAACAAATTCCATTTGTTTTTATTTCCGAGTGCCGCCTTTGACCTCTGCGCGCCATCGAGGGTCTGAGCGGGGATGGCTTTGACGGCATGGCTCTGGTGGAGACGAACACCAACCACAACCATGAGGAGATCATGGAGAGCATCGACGTGTATGCGGTGAGGTATTTGATGAAATGATTGTTGCGCTGGACGGCGGCGTAGAAACGCCACCGCACAGGTGTTTGACGATGTGGAAGCGAAAGCCCCGACGGAGAAGATGTCCGGCGGGGCTTTCTTGATTAAAATGCAAAAAGAAAATTTTTTCTTGTTTTTTTGTGGGGATTGTGGAAATGTTGTATCTTTGCGGCAAAGCATTGAGGGAATGGCTCGTTGGCATTTTTAGCCTAATTGCCGCCCGAAATGCTTTTTTTTATTTTATATGTTATTTACCGAATAGCAAAAATATTCAGAGACTTGTTGACCATTGCCTTTTCTTCGTGTTCTCTTTCCGACATTGATTCTGACCTTATTTCCATTTACTTCTGATTCAAAATAATAGAAATGTTCGAACCCATTGTTATGCCCTGGAGATGGTGGGGCATCATCAATATATGTTGCACGTTCAAGGATTTTATCCATATTCTTCAGGTCGTCAATTTGCATTCTGTGAGTTCTTGATATAACATCGGAATACAGATGCCCATTTCCTTTTTTGTCAAATTGGATTTTGATGTTTTTATTGCCAATACTCTTTGTGATAGTTTTACTTAATAGAGGTTCCATTTCATGTTGGAAATGTTTTCGTTCAATCGCTCTGGCCGTCTTTTCTCTATTTCCTGCACATTCATGTAAAAGTATGCATGCAGCGCACACCTCATTGTCCGGCACGAAGGTCAGTTTCAACTTTCCTTTTGCGATGTCGCAGTCTTGGCATCGGCGGATGGTGTAGGGGTTGTAGTCGGGCACGGCTTTTTGCTGCTTGCCGGAGTTGAAGCGGAAGATGCCCTTGGTGTCTCGTTGGAGCGCCTCGTCGCCCCTTGTCATTGCCTCGTCGTGTGGTGTTTCGGGGTATTTGGACTTGCGCACCTGCACGACGGTGCACCTGCAGTTCCATCCGTTGGGCGGATAGTAGGTTTCCCAGAAGGGGTCTGACGGCGGTAGGGTGATGCCGTTGAGCGCGGCGTGCTCCGGGCGGACCTTTCCGTCGCCGGCGGTGCGGTATTGCAGGTTGTAGCGGTCTCCGTCCTCGGAGAAGCTCTCCCACTTGGCCACCATCTGTGCAGACAACGGACACGACGAGGGAAGGCACGGTGGAGGCGCCTTGCGGACGTGAGGAAATGATGGAAAGGTATAGAAGGGCTATGGAGGCCCGAGGGCTGAAATAGAGGTCAGAACCACCACCAAGGTATATGGACTTCAGGGCGTTTGCACTCGTGGCGAAGGAAAGCCCAAACAATGGCGAAGAGCACCACGAAAGCCCCGGCATAAAACACGGTTTTGGGGTGTGACGAGAAATGACAAAAAACAACCATGTCAAGGATGCCTCCTGCGGCCAAGTAGCCACAGGGCATACGGAAACCTTTGGACTTGTTTTTCTTACGGCTCATAACTCCTTTGCTTTTAAATGTGCGACAAATGTAATAAAAATTATTGCTGTCCGCTAAAACTTTTTTATGCTAAAAAATTAGGGCTGGATTCCTCGCTTGGAATTCAGCCCTTTTAGTTACCTTTGTTGTTGCTAAAAAAATCCAGTAACTATGGACAAAGGTACACATTTTATCGGACAGCCGATGTATGGACAGCTAATAGATTTGCTCGACAAGGAAAAAATTCTCAAATACAGTCGAGAAAATGGTGGTGAACGCTATGTAAAGC
>JBNMIE010000073.1:0-12024 GCA_050873125.1 Prevotella sp. | reverse complement strand
GTTGGTATGTCCCAACATCTTGCTTACGGTATAGATGTCTGTACCATGTGCCAACTGGAGCGTAGCGTAGGTATGCCTGAAACAATGGAAAGTTATTTTGCGTGTGATGCCTGCAGCCACTATCCATCGTTTCAATGGCTTCGATATCCAGGAAGGGGCTGGCAATCCTGCAAACACCAACAGGTTTGGGTCTTTTCGCTCACCACACAATTTGTATGCCTGTTCCGACATCGGCATGTATTCCACACCCTTTGTCTTCTTTTGGGTGAAGTTCAGTCTGTATGTGTTGTTTATCTTCTGCACTTCCGCCCATTTTAGTTTTTGGATGTCGCAATGTCTCAATCCAGTCAATGCCGAGAACAATGCAGCTCTCTTGATAACAGGATTGTCACATGGTGTTGTGGCCAGTATGTTCAGTTCTTCCGTCGTCAGGAACTCTCGTCTGCTTTCCAACTCTTGTATGTTCTTACTCTTGGCGGCCATATCGATGGTCAGGTAACCATCGATGAAAGCCTGATGCAGCGCAGCCTTAAAGATGGAGAAATAGGTGGCTGCAGTATTCTGTGATATGGTTCCACTCTTGCTGCCACCTTGTGGAGCAGTCATTACCCATTGCTTGAAGTCCTCTATCAATTTCAGATTTATTTCCGAAAATAGGATCGAGTCACCATTTGCAAACAGTTTCAACAACTCATATAAGCGATTCCAGTTGACGATGATGGATTTCGAACTATTGCCATGTCTTTTCTCTTTAACATACTTCACATATTCGATAAAGTTACATTTCGAACGTTCGTTCTGTTCTGCCTGGGCAGTTTCCGTTTCCGTATATAGGGCAGCGTTGTCATATTCACGCTGTCTTGCCTCACGTATCTTGTCTGCATAAAGACAGGCACGTTGATCAACTGCTGCCTTACATTGAATCACACCATTCACGTCACGCTTCGGCATATAAGCCTCCTTGCCTTTGGCACCTCCTCGTGTCGTTTTACTTTTGTCCCATAGGGGAGTAGTAATCACACGGTTGATGTTCTCACGAATACGTTTAGGCTTGTCGCTAAACTTTTCATAGACAGGATATGATTCCACGACGAGATACCATTCGTCTGCACGGTTAGATTTTCTCAGTTTCACCGAGACCTTTGTATTATGGAATGTTCTTTTCATACTCGTTCATTATATAGTAATTGATGATTTCATTATTCTGTAAACATTAATCAGAAGTTCAATATGTTCTCAAAAAACGATGAACTGCCACATATATCTATTTGTACAGATTGTCAATTTCATACTTTGGAACATACACATAGTTTCCAATCTGTCGGGTTGGAATACCATATTTTCTGATATGTAGATATACCGTACTATCATCCATATTGTATTTCTTACTGATCTCTCCAATGGTGTAGCAGTTCTCTGGTTCCAGGTTGTAGAGCTTTGGCAAAACCCTGGCTGGCTTCTTCTCGAAGTTCCTTTTAGGAAAATATTTCTCCAGTTCTTTTCTACTCACTCTAATGAGTCGCACACCCAAATTAATAGACGGTATTCGTCCGTCATGGATATATTGGTAGAGCGAAGTCCTGCTCACCGAGTACATCGCCACAGCCTCAGGAACTGTAATATAGTCCCTGTCATCATCAATCTGTTCAGTCAACTCCTGAAGCTTTTTCAGCTTCTTTGCTTCACGTTTGCGTCGTGTGTAAGCCACCTGTCCGCACTTCTCCGAGCAGTACCGTGACTCCAGAGTTTTGGCGAAAAATGGATTTCCGCACACCTCGCACCTGCGTTCTATTTGAAATTTAGCCTTACCCATATTTTGCTTGTTTTTTACCCATTTACTTACAGTTTATAATCGCATAGACGCTTAAGTATCAATAAGTCCAACCTTATAGACGTTTAAGTCCTGTGCCAAATATGTGGCAAAAATACGGCATTTTTCTGAGATAACCAAATAAGTTTAGAATTGTTAAGAAATAGAAAAAGCCGTGCAACTCATTGAGTCACACGGCTTTCCCGATAATATTTATTTTATTTTTACGTCATTTTTATTGACTTTACTTAACATCATCAAAGTCAGCATCCTCTATGTAGCAGTGGCGTATCAGTCCACCTTTTATATAATGAATGGTGTCGTTGTATAGCCGTGTCGTTACTTGGTCGAAGCCAATGCGGTTGAAAAAAGCCAGTTCCGCTCCGTGTTCATCCCGAATGGATATGGAGTCGTAGATGTAAGTCCAGTGCCATGCCTCGCTCTTGCCGTATGTCTTGTCATTGAAAGGGAGCGTGTAGCAGTCGTGCTGCAAAGATTCCTCCGCCAGTCGACAGCGGTCGGTGAAGATAAGAGCCGTGTCGTGCTGCGTCTGTGGCAAACTCGTCCACTCATCACCATAGCCATCCATGCGCCATAGTTGCATATATTCGGTTGTTGGCAGTGTCTGCACGATGTATTCCTGTCCGTGGTCGTCCTTCATCACCACCTCAATGCGGTCAAAGCGTTCGGCAGGCACGTGCTTCACCGTAGCTCCACGCTCTGCTCCAAACGCCACAAAATCGTTCACGCTGTGGTTGACATAAGTGATGAGCGCGTGCTCCATGCTCTCGGGCGCAATGTTGCGTTCGCCCTTCATGAAGCGCACATATATATAAAGGTGCTGCTCCGCCTCTGGATGCGCCATGCCCCATAGGTGCAGACGGTCGAAACGCAGATACTGGTGCAGGCCTTCGCCAACCTCCTCAGGGCGGAAGAGCAAGTTGAAGGAGCGTGTCATGTATTCGTCGTCGGGCGAGAACTGCACACGCCATTCCAAGCGGAACTTCACGCGAAGCACCTCGTCGTTGGCAGCCTTCATCACGCTGACAAAGCGGTTCACGTCGCTCGCCGCATCCGCAATGTCGTCATCGGCAAAGGGCAGGTTGCCATTCAGAATGTCGCGCATATACTCATAGAGCGAATGCTTGCGACAGATGCTCTCACGGAAAGCCACGGCACGTGCCGCATCGTCAATGTTTTCCAGCGTATAGCTCTCGCCATGGTATATGCGGCATAGGCCTTTCAGAAAGCGCAGATTGTCACCTCGCCCCAGCTCGTGGCGTATCGCCAGTCCGCCCAACACATAGATGGAGTAAAGCCAACGATTGTTGCCATTGTCGTCTTTATAGAGATACATCTTCTGGCTGATGCCCACATTCGTCCAGAGCGTTTCAAGGTCGATGCCATCGGCAAGTTCGTTTCGGTTGCCACTCTGATAGCATCGTTTGTACCACTCCGCCATATATACGAGCATGGGCTTTGCCCACTCTTCGGTGGCCAAAGTGCGTTTCCCTTTCTCCTCTGCTACTGCTGTGAGGCATTGCTCCAAATTGCAGAAGTCGGCTTCCGACAACCGCAGCCGCCACACGAAGGGCTGTGCCGTGTCAAGCTGCGCTATCTTTTCGCTCAGTGTCTTTGTCAGTATCTCTTTCATCGGCTATTAGTCTTCTTTCGTTATCTTCAATTCGCGTTTCTCTCCTCGGTATGCTTGACGCAGGTCACGCAACGGATGTTCGCTTCCCACTATGTGGTGAATCATGGCATGGCAGTTGGCACATAGCGGCACGAGGTTTTCCACATAGTCCGCAGGACGGCTCTCGTCGTAGGTGGAGAGCATCTTCAGGTGGTGTACCTCGATGAAGCGTGCGCCCAGCTGCTCGCCATACATCTCGGCGAAGTTCATTCCGCAGCATTGGCATTGGTAGCCGTATTTGTTGATGCACGCCTGTCGCAGGGCAGGGTTGCGGTGCAGCCGTTCGTACTCCGTGTGCTTGCGCTCACCCTCTGTCAATTCGCGCTCTGTTGGTTGTGCGGGTGCTGCTGGCTGTGGCTGTTGCACATCTGCAGTCGTAGGCTTTGCCTTTCTCGTCCGCTTAGATTTGAATAATGAGGTAAAAGCCTTCGACTGCAAAAAGCTGGAGTAGGTGCGCAGTTGCACAGAGTATTGCAGCGCAGCTTCTTCGTCCTCCTGTGCCATCTGCGGGTTGTGTGCAATCATGTCGCGCACACGGTCGTAGAAGTTATGGTCGGTCTGCTCGTAGATACCTTTGAAGTGAGGGTCGGCGTATTGGCGTATGAATGCCGCCAACTTCGTTTCGGTGAAGTTGGCAAAGGTCTCTGAATCTTGTCGTCGTATGAGGAACTCCTCACGATAGGCCATGCGTATGTCGTCAATGGTCAGCCTACCTGCCAATGCTCCAGTACTGATGATATCTTTAAACGTTTCTTCGGTCATACTCTTTCTTACTCCTTGTCAAGCTATTCTTGTTTGCAGTTCTGTTTGCAAATCAATCTTTTTAAACTGATTTTGCAAACAGTTTTGCAAACGAATTTGCAAACGGATTTAATATCTTATTTATATAATCTCTTGTATCTCAATTATTAGCAACACTTTCTTCTGTTTGCAAAATTTCGGTTTCACTTACCAATTCTGCAAACTGTTTTTCTCCTCATTCTTTTCTTACCTCACTGTCCATTACCACCCAAAAGCCTTCTTTCCTTCCGCCTTCTCTTCTGATAACGTTCTTTTTCTTTAGTTGATAGAGAACCTTATAGATGTATGCCTCAGTAAAGCCAAGTGCTTGACTTAGAGTCTTATATGTGTAATGAGGGTTCTCTTGTATGAGTTCTAACACTTGTATTTCTGTAGAAGCAAGCTTTTCCTTACTCTTTTCCTTACTCTTTTCCTTACTCTTTTCCTTACCATACCCAGATTTTTGTTCTTTGAGGATAGTGTAAGTTGTCCACCGGTTTTTGTTGTTTTGGTTCAACAATCCCTTCTCTACCATCGTGTGCAGCAGCTTGCCAGCTTCTATGGAATTGAGTCCAAGCAATTGCTGCAGCTCTATATTGCTGATACTGTCACCATTCCATACATAAGCAATAGTTTGTTGCTCGTCGGCCGTCATCATTTCGTAAGCTTCGTTTCCATAATAAAGCTCCATCTCTTTCAAAACAGTATCGGGCAGCAAACTTATCATAGGTAATGTGAGATCCACCTGTCTCAGATCCGTACGGTCGAGCAAAGTTGGTTTGCGCCAATTCTGTTCTTTCCACGTTTTCAATATGGTAGGATAACCACTACCTATGTTGTCACCAAAGCCAATCATGCGAAGCATATTCTGAATGCGTGGATTGCGAGCTTTTGAATTACCACCACGCATAATGTCCTCTATAGGAAGTTTTAAATAACCAGGATTAGAGAAAACAAATTCTTTGTCGTATTTCTCAACTTTCAGCACTCCCATAATGCATAGGTCAGCATGTATTATCATATTGGTCATTCCCTCTCTGACAGCCTTATGTATCGGTGTGTCGTCTATGCGTTCTATACCTTCCAGTCTGAACGGGCGTTTCAAATCGACTGTTAATTTGGGCACGACACGTGTAAAGAAATTGTAAATATTATTCTCCCACATGCCATCATAGGTCAGACGATCGCTCCATCGGCTATCGTCCACCAAATTAGTTTTGTCTATATAATCCATGCGCAAGTTGTCAAAACGTTCGCGCACAGAAAGCCCTTTACCAAACATCAGCAACCCAGCCATAGTTAGTCCTTCTCTACGCGTGCTGCGGTCGGTGGTATAACCACCCATGTTGCGAAGAAAATCTTTGTCGTCAAGCTGGTTAAACGCATGATCGACATTTCTCATTTCAAATCGGTTACGGTAAGCATGCAATGTAGGCAAATCGATATCATCCATGCCGTAATGCTCTATCAGCACACCATCATTCCCATTTTCATTGGCATCACGCAACATTGATTTCACTTCATCGTCTGTACAATGATCGTCACCCTCATAGTTGCGCTTAAACGTACCGCCTAGCATATTTTTGTTGATGTATATTGGACGCATGGTGTAGCTTGCCTGTGGTATATGTACTACAAGGAGCTTTTTGCCCTCATAATCTACACACTCAACATCGTCATCAACAAGTATGTTGCGGTTTACCTTGTCGCTATTGATAGTGTCCCAAAATGTTTTCAGTATCTTGTCAACATCACCAACACCTCTTATCTCGAACTTACCTTCTTCGACACTCTTGTTTCTACGCTCTTTTATTCCAAGAACAATTGTTCCGCCAATAGTATTGGCGAAAGAAGAATATGTCTCCCATAGCGATTTTGGCAAATTGTCAGATGCCTCTTTGTATTCTATGTTGATGCGCTCTCCATAGAGCAACATATCTTTTATTTCTTGCGTTGTCATCATCGCTTAATTTATTTTTCATTTTTGCGCATTTGATTACTTGCAATGCAATACTTATACATCATCCTCACTCCATCGGCTTAATCGTCTTTTCGATAAACGCTATCTCGTCGTCTGTAAGACCGTACTTGGCGTAGAGCTGGCGGTCGATGATGTCGGGGATGCTTAATCTCCATTTCGTATGCAGACTTCTACTTTTGTAGAGTTCGTACGTGTTATTGCTCGTTTCGCAATTCATCTATCAACTCTTCTAATATGTAGTCATCACTCATCAAGTGTAAACCGTATTTCGGGTCAGACAACTGCTGATAGACTTTAGTGGAATAGAAAATGTCGAGTGCTCGCTCTGCATCAATTTGCAATGCTTCAGCAAGCATCATGACTATGCGGCTCTGTTTGCGCCAAAGTACAGTATCTCTCATTGTTTGTCCTCCTTACTTATTTCTTCTGACGAGATGAATGTCAGGTGTTTGTCTACTATTTCTTGGTTCAATATGCAAATCTGATGATTCACAGCCTTATACCTCAATTGCCCGAGCGCTTGCTCTGCTGTGATGATGCCATTCTCATAGTCTTCCACCGTGTCGATAACATTGTCGTTGGCAACACCACCTTCCACTATGTCGAATTGTTGCTGCATTACACCGCCTCTACGACAGTCAACTACATATTCCAGCCATTCAATATCGTAGTTCTCAAATATTTTTATGTTGTATTCTTCCTTTTTTACAGCATCATAATCAAGCGTATAGGTAGAGAGCGTAGGACGGGCATATTTCCCTTTTCTCTCAGCAATTGTTCCTGCCCATGACTCTGCTTGTGTACGCAGTTTGGTTAGGTAAAAGCCTTGTCCGAAATCGACTTTCTTTCGTCCCAACTTAACAAGTGGTGTCTGTACGGGCAAATACGATCCATGAAATAATGTTATCATGCTCCAGCCTCCCAGTTTAAAAGAGTTTCTGTAATATCGTCTGCCACCCAGTCAAGGCTTTGCGTATGAAGGTCTTCATACTTGTTTATCAAACGGCGGTGTATCAGTCCCTGCTTCTTCAGTCTGTCGTGCATCTCTTTACCAGAAATACCCAACTTGCGCGCACCGCTTTCTATCGCCATAATGGCAAAATGAATGCGTCTGTATGTATCGTTGTCTGTATAGTTCATATCAGTTTCTTTTTTATAGTATATATTTCTCACTCCATCGGCTTGATAGTCTTCTCGATGAAACGCTATCTCGTCGTCCGTAAGACCACACTTGACGTAGAACGGGCTTTCTTGTTCAATCGCTTGTCTCGTCTATATATTCTTTTGTTTCAACAATTGTATTGTTCACAACTTCTTGTAATTGATTGGTGGAAACGCCAATAGGTTTGCTTATGTCTTCGAATGACCATTTTACGACAGTGTCATCCTTTGATTTGCAAATTAAAAGACCGATACTCGGATTATCATCTATGCCACGAAGCAAGTGGTCGGCTGCCGATATATAGAAATTTAGTTTTCCAGCAAATTCTGGTATAAACTTAACAACTTTCAGCTCTACAACAACATAACACTTTAACTTAATGTGATAAAATATCATATCAGGATAAAAAGACTGTCCGCCAGGCATTCTCAATTCCATCTGTCTTCCGACATACGCAAAGCCGTGTCCTAATTCCAGAAGAAACCGTGTGATGTTGTTTGCCAGTTGTTCTTCAAGGTCATGCTCGTCAAATCCTTTTTTTAATTCCAAGAAGTCTAACTTATATGGGTCTTTAAGCAATTCTTCCGCCAATTGTCCTTGAGCTGCAGGCAATTTTTCCGCAAAATTTGTCTGGGCTTTTGCATGCTTGGCATAAAGGTTGTCTTCAATATGTGCTTCAAGTACTGACCTGCTCCAATTACCCTCTACAACTTTGTCTATATAAAATATAGCTTCTTCGACGCTTTTGCTTTTGGTGAAGATGCAAACATGGTGTTTCCAAGGCACAAGTGCAAATTTTTCGGGCATTTCTAATTCGTCACCAACTTGGTGACGAATTATATCTGACTGGCTATAAAAGAGACACCATCGCTTTATATATTTCAGATTTGTAAGAGAAAACCCCTTTTGAGCAGGGAATAATGCTTTCAGGTCTAAACTCAACTGATTCAGCACTCCTTTTCCCCATTGCTCTTCCATTTTCATGTTTACAATGTCCTTGCCCAATGTCCAATAAAAGCGAAGCAAAACGTTGTTCACCTTAACAGATGCTTTAATTTGGGCATTTTGATAACGCTGGCTTACTTTTTTCAGCCACTTGCTGTATGTGGCTGACGGAATGCAACCTTCGTTGTATGTAAAACCTGGTGTTATTTTATCCATAATCATTTTTCTCTGTTTTTGCAGGATTTCGTTTTAAAAGGTGAACGGTGTCCACCTTTTAAGGCGTTTTCTTGCATTTTCCTGTTTTTCACTCCATCGGCTTAATCGTCTTTTCGATAAACGATATCTCGTCGTCTGTAAGGCCGTACTTGGCGTAGAGCTGACGGTCGATGTCGGCTATGCTGCGAGACCAATCGATGTCGGAATGGGGGGGGCAAATTGCTGGAGGGGAACATTTGCAAACTTATCTTTTGACAAGTGCTGCGTAGATGCAAGTTGAGCTATTAAGAATCTTACAAAACGAGTTTTTAAATATGATGATAAGTTGTTTACTTCTTCTTGTGAATCAAAAGAATCTACGACAAGGTAAGTTTCCGTACATATTTCATTAGGTACAAGTATATCCAAAGACGATAATATTTTTTCACGTCCTTCTTTGTCAGTTTGTCCTGCATGTTCAGCTGTAAGACATGAAATCGTTACTTTCCATAGTGGTATCATTTCTTTGCCGATTGTAATAAGAGATGAATCGTACGCTCCTTTACCTTTGTTATATTTCAGTACGATGTCACCGTTTTCTAAAGGCTTAACGTAAGTACGTAATCCAAATGGTTTTTGTGTGCTTACCCGAGAATTATAGAACACGCTTGTTTTTGATTTAACCTTATCAACAATATCAACAGCCTCCATATGCCGAATGAAAGTATCTTCAGAAGACAAATCTCTAAGGGCAGCTTTGCTTAAACCTCTATGTCTACTTACAAATTCACATTTTCCATCGTGCCCAACTTTCCATAAGAAATAACACACTCCACCAGCTATATCCACATTATCGAAGCAATCTCGTGAGTCGGTAAAGTCAACAAGTTTAGCTATTCGCTTATCATTAAGCATACTTTCTCTAAAAGAACCCAATCCCTTGCCGTCAGTGTACCACTTGGCTGGCATAATCATTGAAATACCGTTAGGCTTTAATGCTTTTGCCAAATTTACAAACACATTATATATAGGTTTAGCTGAAACACCAGCACCTCCATCCATCACCTGATACGGCGGGTTCCCCACCACAGCATTAAATTTCATATCTTGTTTGCTTGTATTGCCCTTCCAGAAGCCAACGGACTTAAGGTCGTGGATAAGTCCTTCCTGTTCCTTTGAGGCACGTTCGATAAGTTGTACATTCTTGATATTTGCTTTCTTTTCGACCGGTCGGAAGCCGAAAAGCGTGCGGTGGGTGATGCCCACAGCCATAGGCGTGTTGCAGATGACATACATGTTGTTAGCCACGATGTCGTCCCACACCACCTGCTCCTCCTGCACACTGATGGTATTGAGGTCGATGCACTGCGCAGCAGCATACTCCTTCAGTCGGCGGCGGAAGAGAGAGTAAGTGACATAGAGCGGATAAAGGCCCGTCTTAGAGTTGATCTCAAGAATCTTCGTGGGCAGTTCGCCACCAAAGTCCACCGTGTCGAAGAGCTGGCGCGTCACGTCCCCCTGCTCCACATAGCGAGGGTGAAGGAGTTGTCCCGTCTGCTCGTCGAATGTCTCGTCGAAGAAGCACCAGCCACCGATGGTATCGCTCATGTGCATGTTCACCACACGCCACGGCGTAAGCACAGTCTCCTTGTCAGGATTGCGGAAGTAGGAGAAAATCTCCGTAATCTGCTGTATGCGCTCGTCCACATGCATAAAGTCAGCCTCGCGCGTCAGGGCACGGTAACGCTTGCCAGCCTCTTCAAATCGGGTGGCATTGAAGCAACGCTTTATCTTGTTGAAATCTTCCTTAGTGATGCCCTTAGGCATGAACTCCGCCCACGACTCATCCTTAATCTTTCGAGTGAAGTTGTCCACCGTCAGCTCATCCTTCGGGTCGCCGGCATCGGCACCGCCATACATCAGCAGCGGTATGCGCAGGGCAATGCCACGGATGTTGGTGACACGCTTCTTGAACTCCTCACGCTGCTTGCGCAATTCTTCAAGATGGGCAAGGCGTTCCGCCTCCTTCTGTTCCCATTCCTGCCGCTCCTCCTCCGAAGCATTCTCCCACCAGCGTTTAAACTCCTCGTCCTTCTTCTGCTTCTCCTCAGCACGGCGGCGGGCATCAGCCTTCTTCTTTGCCACCATGTCCTCATACGCCTTGCGCTGTTCGGGAGTAAGGTGGCTAAGGTCGATGCTTTCGCCTGCCTCTTTGCGCTTCTCATCGGGAGCCTGTCCGCCGTGCTCGCCAATATTGTTGATGATGTCTTGGTCAATCTTGTTCAGTTCTTCCTGGTTGTACAGGCATGGATCATCAAAACCCTTGCGCACAAGCCGGTCGATGAACACATTCTCCAACTGCTTGTACACAGCGTTCACATCCAGCTCTGTCATCTGTCCGCCTTCCATAGAGATGAGCGGACACAGCTGCATGAAGGCAGCGATGGTCTGCTTGTCGCGCTGCTCCATCGTCAAGTCGTCGTCATCCTCTGCCTTTTGTTTCTTCTCTTCAGCCTTGGTCATAGATGAAAACTTGGCTGTGTGTGCTATCACCTTCAGCGTGCGGTCGGGGGCAAAGTCGAACACATAGCATGCTGTCTTCATTCGTCCGTCCTTGGCAGTGTAAGGCGACTGCACACGGAAGATGGTCTGCATATAGGTGGCAGCATTCTCGCCACCTTTCAGATAGAGCACGGCTGTCCATGGGCGCACCGTAACGCCCGTAGTCAAGCGGCCGCATGAGATGGTGATAGTGGCAGTCTTCTCTGGATCATCGCCAATAGCCTTCTTCACCTTATCGAGTGCATTATCGCGCGTCTCATCCTCATCGCTGTTGCCAGCCACGTTGATGATTTGGAAACGACGGAACGTGTCATGCTCCTTTAAGAGTTGTTCGAGCGCACGCGCTTCGTCAACGTGTGTCACCACCCACAACGTGTGGCGGAACATACGGCGGTATTCCGTGGTAGAGAAAGGGAAATTGTTTGTGGCATCTTTCGTGCAGAGCAAATCCAAAAATTTCAGGACCTCTGGCTCATGCACGAAGCGGCCACGGCAGCCTTCGGGCATAGAGGCTCGGTCGGCTTTTGGGTTACCTGTCCATGTGCGGAAAAACTCGGAGAAGGAGAACACGCCCTCCTGGTCAAGCACATTCTGCAGGTTCTTGGAGATGTCGTAGGTCATGATGCGCATCTGCGGCAGTTCACCGTAGGGATTCTTCTCGTTGGCGTGCGCGACGGCAAATTCCTGCTTGGCGGTTTGCTCCTCAATGTAGTCCCAGGTGAAGATTTCGTCCTTGTCGAAATCCTCATACAGGTTGAAAGGCGTGCCTGAGAGGTGGAGCATCTTCGTGTGCTTCTTGCGCAGGTATTCGTCAATAACACGTTTGCCAAGAGCAGTGCGTGTGCCCTCGTGCGCCTCATCGATCACCACTAAGTCCCAATCGGTATTCAAAATGT
>JBNMIE010000072.1:0-12319 GCA_050873125.1 Prevotella sp. | reverse complement strand
GTTTTTTCCTACTGCTTCTCCCACACCACCAGCGTTCTCGGCAGGGTGATCACCTTCTTGCGCTCGTACCACACGCGGGACACTTCCGACACGTGGCGCATCTTGTGGCCCGATATGGCATAATAGGTGGCGCAATAGTCGTCCATCAGTGCGGAGAAGGCGGCCTTGATGCGTGAGCACTTCTCGTTGATGGCATTGTCAAAAGGATTGACGAGGCGGTCTACCACATCGTTTACCTTGTCCTTGTCAAGCCATGAGGAAATGCGCGTATAGATGTCGAGCAACTCGTCACGATGGTCGGCAAGGTGCTTTGACTCTATGCCCTCGGGATGATTGAGAAACAACAGATAGAGCGCTTTGTGGATGGGCGACATCTCCACCTCCTTGTCTCCATAGTCGGCGAGGATAAAGCGGTAGTCGGAGGTGATGACCAGCCGGCTTAGGCGTGCTTTCGCCGCCTCGAGGTGCAACAGCTCGAGTGTGGACATGCCGATGGATTGCAGCACCAAGTCAGCCCTGCCACTCGCCATCAGCCTGTTGACAAGCTGGTGGAGGGTGATGGCCATTTGTCTCATATCATTGTCGTCCGTATTCATTGTTTCTTGATTATGCCTTGTGGTGTGAGGGAGAATGTGAGGATTTTTTCTGGGTGCAAAAGTAAGACAAATGGAACAACTTGCCAAACTTTGGCTTTGAAAATATTGTTTTCTGCAAGCCTTGCGAAAAATTGCGGTTTCAGCTGAAGCTTGCTATCTTTGCAAAATAAAAAACAAAGCCACACAAGCATGATAGATTTTTCAAGCACTTCCGGCGACAACAACGGAACAAACACGCCTCGACAAGATACTCCACAGGATGCCTCGTCGACCATCTCCTTCGGTCAGGAAGATAAGAAGAAACGGCAGGAGGAGACGTTTCCTGTCATCGACTTCGGACCCGTGGAGGACAAGACTCACGGACTGATCAAGGTGGTCGGTGTGGGAGGCGGCGGATGCAACGCCGTGCGCAACATGTACAACGAGGGTATTGTGGACGTGAACTTTGCGGTGTGCAACACCGACAGCAAGTCACTGTCTAAATCCCCCGTGCCCGTCAAGTTACCCATCGGCAATCTGGGCGCCGGCGGTGACCCCGACGAGGGACGCAAGGCGGCACAGAGTCATCTGGAGGAAATCACGCGGCTCTTCACCGACGGCACCAAGATGGTGTTTGTGACGGCAGGTATGGGTGGCGGCACTGGTACAGGAGCGGCGCCCGTGGTGGCGGGTGTGGCGAAGAGCATGGGTCTGCTCACCATCGGCATCGTCACCATCCCCTTCTTCTTTGAGAAGCGGCGCAAGATCGTGAAGGCGCTGAAGGGAGTGGAGGAGATGCGCAAGAATGTGGACGCCATCCTGATAGTCAACAACGAGCGCATCTGCGACATCTATGCCGACTCCGACATCACGGTGAAGGAATCGTTCCGCAGGGCCGACCAAATATTGTGCAATGCCACCAAGAGCATCTCCGAACTGATCACCATCGAGGGCGACATCAACCTTGACTTCAAGGATGTGGAGTCGACGATGCGCAGCGGTGGCGGCGCCATCATGGCGATGGGACGTGCCAGTGGCGAGCGACGGGTGGAGAAGGCCATCATTGACGCGCTCGACTCGCCGCTGCTCTATGGCAACGACATCAGCAAGGCAAAGCGCATTCTGTTCAACATCTACACCAGCGAGAAGCAGCCGCTGCACGTCAAGGAGATGAACGAGATAGACGCTTTCATGGATGCGCTCAATCCGGAGATAGAAGTGATATGGGGTGTGTCAGATGACAACACACTTGACGAGGACGCCAAGGTCACCATCCTGGCTACAGGCTTCGACGACGGCTTTGAGTCACAGCAGTTTGCCAGCCAGAGTCGTGCGCATGAGGATGAGTATTATTCAGCCTTGATTGCTAAACTCTATAAGCCACTGAAGAAAGACAATTGGACGTTCATTTCCCATCCTTCCCCCCAAGTGGAGCCTGACAGTTCTTTCGACAATCCCTTGTCTGAAGCTGTTTCCGACCATACTGCCTCAGTTTCTGACCAAACTGCCTCAGTTTCTGACAGTTCTATGTTGAGTTCTACTATAGACAGTCCTGCGGCAGAGATGTCATATTCTGTCTCGGACAGTCCTGCATCGGAGGCATCAGCTTCTGTTCCAAATAGTCCAGCATCGGATATTCACAGAGACAATTCTGTGTCGGGTCGTGTTGTAGATGACTCATCGTCAGATGCTGTTGTAGACAATCCTATGTCTGATGTTTATGGGGATGCCTCCAATCCATCTTTCACTGGGCAGGAGAAGAATAGTGGACAAACGCATTCTCTCTCTTCAAGAGAAGAGGGGCAGGCGGTTCCGCCGAAGAAGGAGCGGGGCATGTCTTGGCTTGACCGGCTGAAGAAAAAGATAGAGGATATGGGATTGGTCGATGATATGAACAATCCTTCGGAGTGATAATTCCCTGGAGCATTATGGATATCCTTAGAATGACAATCTTCTGAAGTGTTATGGATATCTCTTAGAATGTCAATCCTCTGGGAATAGATATAAAGCAAAAGGCTCACCTGATATATTGTCGGGGTGAGCCTTTTGCTTTTTATGATTGCTGTTCGCTAAACCTTTTTATTTTAACTTGCATACTGTGGGTATCTCGCACCAGAAAGTGGAGCCTTTGCCCTCTTCACTTTCCACACCTATCTCGCCACCGAGACGGGTGATGATCTCCTTGCTGATTTGCAGACCCAGTCCGTTGCCTTGCTCCGTGTTGTTGAGCTTGGCAAAGCGGTTGAACACTTGGGGCAGCTTGTCTTTCTCGATGCCTCGTCCGGTGTCCTCCACAAAGAAATGGATGCGGTCGGAACCGACAAGACGATAGCCGATGCGGATGTGACCATGGTCGGTGAACTTGGCTGCGTTGGTGGAGAAGTTGATGAGCACCTGGCGCAGGCGGTTGGGGTCGGAGGTGATGTGGCAGTCTTTCTCCGGACAGTCTATTTGGAGTTCCACACCCGAGCGGATGCGCATCTTGATGGATGCCGCCACGGTGTTGCACACTTCGTTCACGTCGGTATCCTTGAGACTGAAGTCGAGTGTGCCGGCCTCCAGTTTCGCGAGGTCGAGGATGTCGCCGATGAGTTGGAGCAGCAGGGTGTTGTTGCTCTCGATGATGTTCATCACTTCGAGCTTGTCCTTCTCTTCCACATAGTCGCCGCAGAGCAGTTGGGAGAAGCCCACGATGGCATTGAGCGGTGTGCGTATCTCGTGGCTCATGTTGGCGAGGAATGCCGACTTCAAGTGGTCGGCTTTCTCCGCCTCGTTCTTAGCCTTGATCAGCGACTGTTCCATTTCCACCTGATGGTTGATGCTGTGGGTGATGGAACTGGTCTCGACGATGCCCTCGCAGGGGTCGAAGCGTGTGACCACGGAATAGATGCGCAGATAGTCCCACCCGTCTGTTCCGTCGTTCTTTTTCACGCGCAACCGTGTGCGCAGTGTGGCTGTCGGGTCTGTGAGTGCCTTCTTGCGGAAGTCGAAGATTTTCTGCATGTCTTCAGGATGCAGTCCGGCGAGTGTCTCGGGATAGGAATGGTTCTGCTCGTCGTTGTTGATGTTGAAGTTGCGGAACCACTGTCGCGTGCCGTAGCCGATGCCATCGACCGCATTGACGCGGGCGAAGCCGAGATGGGCGAAGTTGGCGCAGACAGACACGAAGCCGTCCAACTCCTTGACGCGGTTGGCGGTGTTGGTCTCGTGTGTGCGGTCCACATAGGCTCCCAAGTAGGAAAGGAGTTTGCCGTTGCTGTCGCGCAACTTGCTGTAGCGTGCCATCACGTAGATATACTCCTTTGCCCCGTAGTCGCTCTGGGTGGGAGGGGTTCCGTAGCCATATTCGAATGTGGTGTCGAAGAGTTCCCGGTCACGAATCATCTGTTTATCGCTTTCGGAGAGAATGTGGCTTTTGAACAAGTTGAAGTTCTTCACCTTGTCGGGCGAGGTCATGCCGAAAGTCTTGAGTGCCAGTTTGTTCGCATAAGTGAGCGAACCGTCGGGCGCGTAGAGCACCAGTCCCACGGGAATCTTGTCGATGACATTGTGCTGGTAGATGTTGTCCTCTTGGATTCTCTTGTTCTTGTTCTGCAGCTTTCTCCAGGTCATGATGAGCGAGGCAATGTCCTTGAGCAGAATCTCGTCTTGCTCAGTCCATTGGAAGGTGCGGTCCATGATGTCGATGGCGAGGAATCCTGTGAGGGGATTCGTGTTGGGGATGGGCACGGCAATATGTGAGCGGACGCCCAACTGACGAAACAGTTCGCGTTGGGTGCCCGGACCGTCTTTCAGCTCGAACACATCGTCAAAGATAATGCTTTCGCCTCTTTCGAGTCGCTCATATCTCCAACGTCTTTTGGCAAAAGTGCCTCCTACGCTGTCCATGACCGAGCGCACACCTGGCGCGTCGACCTCGGACAGACATTCTTGATAGTCTGTGTTTCCTTCAATGGTTTGCATGATAACCACGCGACCGGCGTTGTAGTATTCGCGCACATCGCTGAGCACATCGTGGAAAACCTCCTGTATGTCGTCAGACTGGGTTAATTTCTCGAGGGTCTTGGACAATGTTCTCTGGTATATCTGTAAGGGTATGATTCTTGCACTCATAACTGCCTTGATATTGCTTCAATATTGGTTTTAGTATGGGTTATTATGATGCCGTGTGTTTTAGTAAGTATCGGCTTTATTCTGAAACATTGCAAAAGTAACAAATTGTTTTCTTTGCTACAAATTTTCCATAGCTTTTTCTCGTTGGCAGTCATTGATTTACATGCCTTTTCCCATATTGCCCACATTTTATCCAATACAGAGCAGTTTCCTGTCAGACGATGACGGGCCCGTTGCCGTGTCCGATATGGGCATTCTTGCCTTTGGCGATGGCGGCGAGAAGTTGCTGCCGACCTTTGTCGACGGCGGTTTCTATGTCGTGTCCGAGGAGCATGCTGGCAGCGATGGCACTGGACAGTGTGCATCCTGTGCCGTGGAGATTGTTGGTCGGGATGCGGTCAGCGGTGTAGTCGTGTGTGGTGCCGTCGGTGAGATAGAGTCTGTCGGTCAGACGCTTGCCCTCGCCATGACCGCCTTTCACGAGGAAGGCGCATCCGTAGTGTTGGCACAAATCCTTTTCCTCGTCCGATGTTCCCATCAGCGTCCGTGTTTCGGGAATGTTGGGCGTGACGAGTGTGCAGAGGGGGAGCAGGCGGCGCTTGATGAAGGACAGGCAGTCTTCTTCCATCAGCCGCTTGCCGCTGGTGGATATCATCACGGGGTCGTAGACCACAGCGCAAGGCTGGCGACGCTTGTAGGCTTCGAGCTTGTCGGCGATGACTTCGGCGACAGCCGTGTTGGGAATCATGCCTATCTTGATGGCGCGGACATTGAGGTCGGCGAGCACGGAGTCGAGTTGGCTCGCCACGACGTCTGCCGGAACCGACATCACCTGTTGCACGCCCAGCGTGTTTTGGCTCGTGAGGGCTGTGATGACCGTGCCGCAATAGGCGCCCATGGCATGCATGGTCTTCATGTCTTGTTGGATGCCGGCTCCACCAGAAGGGTCACTGCCGGCGATGGTGAGCGCCACGGGTTGCAACGGACTGTCGGTGAAGGAGTGCCAGGCGTCGCCTAAAATCATGCCTCCGCCGAATCCCATCCGCAGCACGTCGTCCATCTTGCTGAAGGTGACGCCTCCCAGAGCCATCACCTTGCGGTCGATGATGCCCGCCTCATGGGCACGGAGAATGTCTTCGGGGGTGAAGGCGGAATGGTAGCCTTGTTTGGAGATGGAGTCGAAGATAGGCGATAGCGACACATAGTCGCACAGTGGCTTCCATTGCGCCACTTCCGCTACCGTGTGGCAACTGCGGCTGACGGATCCCTTCCATCCTGTGGGAGGCTGCGGATTGCGGCTGTTGAGGTGCACTCCGTGAAGATGGTATCGCTCGGCAAGCTCGAAATGGTCGTGCACTACCAACCGGTGACGCCACGTTTCGGGAATGTCGAGGATGAGTTGCTCCACCTCTTGGGCGGAGGCATGGGGCTTGCGGATATGGATGAGGTCCACACCCGACAGGAGAAGCCGCACACATTCGGCGGCTTCTCCTTGGTGTATGTCAGGTAGGGTGATGACAATCAGCATCTTTCAGGCTTTTTTCTTGATGGGGTTGAAGAAGTCGAAGGAAGCGTCCCAGTCTTTCCACACAGGCTCACGTCCGAGTTCTCTCAGTCGGAGATTGATGGTCTTGGCGGTGCGCTCGTCGCTGACGGTGAACTGCTCGAGGGCCTGTGGATAGGTGTGGTAGCCGCCAGGGTTCACCTTCGACTCTGCCGACATGGTGGTCACGCCGAGTGTGGCCATGTGGTCGCGGATGAAGGCTGGCTCACGGGTGGAGTAGGAGATGTCCACATCGTGGTCGAAGATGCGCATGGCGAAAGTAGCTTGTGCCAGTTCGCGGTCGGTCATATAGCAGTTGGGCTGGAAGCCCTCGTTCTGTGCCGGGCGCATGCGGGGGAAGTTGACGCTGTATTTCGTGCGCCAGTAGTGCTTCTGGAGATAGCGCAGATGGTGAGCCATCATGGTCACATCGGTGCGCCATTCCTTCTCCAAACCGATGAGCACACCCATGCCGATGGAGTGTACGCCAGCCTGTCCCATGCGGTCGAATCCGTTGCAGCGCCATTCGAAGCGGCTCTTCATGCCCCGTGGGTGATAGATGTTGTAGTGGTCGCGGTTGTAGGTCTCCTGAAAGCAGATGACACCGTTCATGCCATGGTCGGCGAGGGTCTTGTAGTCCTCGGTCGAGAGGGGCATCACCTCTATCTTGATGTTGGAGAAATACTTCTTGGCGATGTCGATGGCTTTGGCGAGATAGGGTGTGCCGGCCTTGGCAGGGTTCTCGCCTGTGACCAGCAGAATGTTCTCGAATGGCGCCAACTGCTTGATGGCGCGGTATTCGTTCTCTATCTGCTCGGGTGTCAGAATGGTGCGTGCCATGGGGTTCTCGCGGTGGAATCCGCAGTAGACGCAGGAGTTGGAGCAAGAGTTGGTGATATAGAGCGGGATGAACATCGACATGGTCTTGCCGAAACGCTCCTCAGTATACTTGCGTGAGAGTCGCGCCATCTCCTCGAGGTGTGGCTCGGCTGCGGGTGAAAGCATTGCCATGAAATCGTTGATGTCGCAATGCTCTTTGGCAAGGGCGCGGCGCACGTCAGTGTCTGTCATGGCTGCGATGCGCTCGGTAGTCTCCTGCCAGCTTATTTTCTTTAATTCGTCTGAAAACATTTCTTTCTTATTATAAACTTTTTATTGTCTTTTTGCGCACGGCTTGTACGCATACTCCTTGATGGATGTTATGGTCGGAGTGTTGCCGCAGAGGGCACAATCAGGATTGCGCGGAATGTCGAACCGGTTCCACGTCATGGTCAGCGCGTCGAGCGTGAGCAGTTTGTCGGTGAGCGGTTCTCCGATGCCGGTGATGCATTTGATGGCCTCGGTGGCCTGCACGGTTCCGATGATGCCGGCAAGCGGACCGAGCACACCCACCATTGAGCAGGTCTCCACCTCGCTTTGGGCGGGTGGCTCTGGGAACAGACAGCGGTAGCACGCCGTGCCGGGCAGATGGGTCATGGTCTGACCCGAGTACCGGTTGATGCCACCAATGGAGAATCCCTTGTCGAGCATCACGCACGCGTCGTTGACGAGATATTTCGAAGCGAAGTTGTCGGTGCCCTCAATCACGAAGTCGTAAGGACGGATGATGTCGAGCACGTTGTTCTCGTCGATGAACGTTTCGTGTACGGTGATGTCCACGTCGGGGTTCATGGCGTGCAGTCTTTCGGCAGCCACTTTCGCCTTGGAATGTCCTGTGTCGGCATTGGTGTAGAGCACCTGTCGTTGCAGGTTGGTCACCGACACGAAGTCGCCGTCGACGATGCCGATGTGTCCCATTCCTGCCGCAGCCAGATACATGGAGGCTGGCGAACCCAGTCCGCCAGCTCCAATGATCAGTATCTTTGCTTCGAGAAGACGTTCCTGTCCTTCGCGTCCGAATCCGTCGAGAATCAGATGGCGGTCGTAGCGTCGGCGTTGTTCAGAAGTCAGTTCGCTCATTTCTTCAGTTTTCTGAGGTCGTGTGTCAACTTGGCAGCGCAGAAGTCAGGGCCGCACATCGTGCAGTATTCGCTGTCGGTGTGGCCAGCCTCCTCGAAATATTGCAGGGCACGGTCGGGGTCGAGCGAGAGGTGGAACTGGTCGCGCCAGCGGAACTCGAAGCGGGCCTTTGACAGAGCGTTGTCGCGCACCATGGCGCCGGGATGTCCTTTGGCGAGGTCGGCGGCGTGAGCGGCAATCTTATAGGTGATGATACCCGTGCGCACGTCTTCCTTGCCGGGCAGGGCGAGGTGCTCCTTGGGCGTCACATAGCAGAGCATGGCAGTGCCGAGCCAAGCTATCTGGGCGCCACCGATGGCCGACGTGATGTGGTCGTAGCCGGGAGCGATGTCGGTCACGAGCGGACCGAGCGTGTAGAAGGGCGCCTCGTGGCAGTGGTCGAGCTGGCGCTCCATGTTCTCTTTGATCTTCTGCAAGGGCACGTGTCCGGGACCCTCGATAAACGCCTGCACGTTCTTGTCCCACGCGCGGGTGACAAGTTCACCCATGGTGTCGAGCTCGGCAAACTGTGCCGCGTCGTTGGCGTCGGCGATACATCCCGGGCGCAGACCGTCGCCCAGGGAGAGGGCCACGTCATACTTCGCCACGATGTCGCAGATGTCGTCGAAGTGCTCGTAGAGGAAGCTCTCCTGATCCTTGATGAGGCACCACTTGCTCATGATGCTGCCACCACGGCTGACGATGCCGCAGAGGCGGTTGTCGGCGAGATGAACGTTGTGTCGGCGGATGCCGGCGTGGATGGTGAAATAGTCCACACCCTGCTCACACTGTTCGATGAGCGTGTCGCGGTATACTTCCCATGAAAGGTCTTCCACCTTGCCCTTCACCTTTTCCAGGGCCTGATAGATGGGCACGGTGCCCACGGGAACGGGACAGTTGCGGAGAATCCACTCGCGGGTCTCGTGGATGTTGTTGCCGGTGGAGAGGTCCATCAGTGTGTCGCCACCCCATTTGCATGACCACACCGCCTTGTCCACCTCCTCGTCGATGCCGGAAGAAGTGGCGGAGTTGCCGATGTTGGTGTTGATTTTCACGAGGAAGTTGCGTCCGATAATCATCGGCTCGCTCTCGGGATGCTTGATGTTGGCGGGGAGCACGGCGCGTCCACGGGCTATCTCCTGGCGCACATACTCGGGAGTGATGTGCGTCTCGATGCCCAGTTCCTCACAGTTCATGTTCTCGCGGATGGCCACATATTCCATTCCCGGCGTGATGATGCCGGCCTTGGCATAGGCCATCTGAGTGATGCCTCCCTCGCATTTGGGTCGCTTGTCGATCCATGCCTGGCGCATCTTGGGCAGTCCGCGGTGGAGATCCACTTTGTAGTCGGGGTCGGTGTAGGGACCGCTGGTGTCGTAGATGTATACGGGAGCGTTGGGCGTCATGTGGGGAACGCCATTTTCGTCTCGGGTCACAGTGGGGGTGAGGTTCACCTTGGTCATTCCCACTTTGATGTCGGGATAAATCTTTCCCTGCATATACGCCTTCTCTCTCTTGGCGTAAGCTTTGTTGTCGTTGGGCATTTTCTTACTTTTTTGTTCTTGTTGTTATTACTTGTTGTTGGGGTGTGCACTTGTTTTCTTTTCCCTCTGTGAGGGATGCCATGTGTTTGGGGCATATTATATAAATAGGTAATATTACTTATTATAATCGCCCTCGATGAGGACAAGTGCGCTCTTTGTTCCGAAGCCTTATTCAGACAGGAATTGGGTGAGTGGTGAGCTGGCTTCAGCCGAGTCTGCCACGGCACCGAGACCAGCCTCGTAGGCACGGCGTCCGCACACGACAGCCTCCTTGAAGGCCACAGCCATCTCCACTGGGTCGCCAGCCACGGCAATGGCAGTGTTGACCAGACAAGCGCTTGCGCCCATCTCCATGGCTTCGGCTGCATGGCTTGGCGCACCGATGCCGGCGTCTACCACTACGGGCACGGTAGCCTGCTCGATGATAATCTGCAGGAAGTCTTTCATGCGCAGACCCTTGTTTGTGCCGATAGGAGCGGCGAGGGGCATCACTGTGGCGGCGCCAGCCTCCTCAAGATGCTTGCAGAGGGTGGGGTCGGCCTGGCAATAGGGCAACACCACGAATCCCTGCTTCACCAGTTCTTCCGTGGCCTTGAGTGTTTCCACAGAGTCGGGCAGCAGATAGCGTGGGTCGGGATGAATCTCCAGTTTCAGCCAGTTGGTGCCGAAAGCCTCGCGCGACATCTGTGCGGCGAAGATGGCCTCCTCGGCATTGCGCACGCCACTGGTGTTGGGCAGCAGCTGGATGTTGGGGTTTTCGGTGATGTGGGTGAGCAGGTCATCGTGCTTGTCATTCAGTTCGATGCGCTTCATGGCCACGGTCACCATCTCCGTTTCCGATGCCTTGATGGCCTTGGCCATCAGTTCGTTGTTGTTAAACTTTCCTGTTCCTAAAAACAGACGTGAGTTGAACTCGCGTCCTGCGATTGTCAGTTTCTCCATTTTTTATGTTCTTGTTGTGTTTTTATTTGTTGTTCTCGTTTTCCTTCAGTAGCGAGCGGACGAACGCCACGGGGTCTTCCGCCCCCAGGATGGCACCGCTCATAGCCACGCCGTCCACGCCTGTGGAAAGGATGTCGGGGATGTCGGCAGGCGTGATGCCGCCGATGGCGACCATGGGAAGGCTGATGCCCTCGGCGCGCATCTGGGCCACAATCTTCCGATAGCCCTCCAGTCCGAGGATGGGAGAGAGGCGCTCCTTGGTGGTGGTGAACCGGAACGGTCCGCATCCGATATAGGAGGCGCCGGCCCGCCAGTGCGCTCTCACGTCGTCGATGGTGTTTGCCGTGCCGCCGATGATGGCTTCCGGGCCGAGCAGACGGCGTGCCTCCTGGATAGGCATGTCGTTCTTGCCAAGGTGCACACCGTCGGCGTGCAGCTCTTTCACCAGTTCCACGCGGTCGTCGATGACAAAGGTGGCGCCCATGTCCCGGCACATCTTCTGCACCTCTATCGCCACGGGGCGCACCTCCTCGTCCGAGGCTCCCTTCATGCGCAGCTGAATCCACCGGCATCCGCCCTCCAGGGCCATGCGGCAACCGTCGGCATAGCCATAGCGGTCGTTGTGGTGGGATATGAATTGCAGCATCATATTCGTTATCCTCCGCACACAGCTTTGATGATCACGATGTTGTCGCCTTCCTTGATGGCAGCCGAAGTCCAGTTGGTGCGGGGCACCATGCGGTTGTTCACAGCCACAGCCACGCCTTTCCCGGGCAGGGCCATCTCCTCGGCGAGAGCAGCAAGCGTCTGTGCCTGCACGTCTTTCTCTGTGTTGTTGATTTTCACTTTCATTGTGGTTTCCTTTTTGTGGGTTAAACAATGTGTCAACTCACGGGATGTCCAGTCACTGTATGAAAGCTGTCCGAAGGAAAAAGCGAAGCCCCTAATCCGGTGCCGACGCACCATGGAATAGGGGCTTCCTTTCAGAATCTTGAAGTTATCTCATTTCCCTGCGGCAGCATTATCTGCATCAGGTTCATTGGGTATAATCTCAGCCGATACACTCAGCACCCCGTGATTGTCTTTTCTTTACGCTTGCAAAGTAACAAAGAAATCTTTGTCCGTGCAAACTTTTGCCGAAAAACTTTCCCGATAAATTGCTCTTCCGCACTTTCCCATTATCGAAAGATTCCCATCATGCAGCAGCGTCTCGGCGACTGGCAAAACCGAAACATGCCGACTTTTCCCATTTTCACCGCGGTGAAAATCTTGTTACTCCGCCACTAACGGGTCGTTACTCTGCCGTTAACAATCCGTTACTCTGCCATGAACGGATTCGGACTCTTCCGTTAACGGATGAAGACTCTGCCATCAGCAGATTTTTATGTAGTCATTAGCCCTCCGCCGAGGGCGCACGCTCGACTTGCAAAGCTCCGTTTTGACAGCTTTCGGGGGATACAGAGGCGACAATCGGAAATTTTGTTGTACTTTTGCAGAAACAATGAATCAATAACAGAAAAGCAATGATGAAGAAAAGAGACACACTCTTGTTGGCGGGCCTGGTGCTTGCCTCTCTCGGAACAAGGGCTGGCGACGTGGTGGTC
>JBNMIE010000071.1:0-12425 GCA_050873125.1 Prevotella sp. | reverse complement strand
TTACTCGGCCATTTACGAAGGTTTAGTGTGCCAGTAACGATGCGTTAGTGTGCCAGTAACGAGATTTTCACCGCGGTGAAAATTTGATTAGTCGGCCTGTTATCATACAGAGACTCAGTCTGCAAACTACATGATACTGGGCAGTAGGGAGACGACGACAATATTTGTAAAATAAAATCAGACCCGACATACAAAAAGAAATCCCGACGCCTCAACATTTAGAAGCATCGGGATTTCTTTATATTTTTAGCTGGGATTGTAATAAGTGTTACTTCTGAATGTATTTCTTACCATTCTTTACAACCACACCCTTATAGTCCTTAGAAACCTTCTGGCCGTTGAGGTTGTAAACAGGAGCGTTCTCGTTTGCCTTTGCCTCTACAGAAGAGATGCCGGAAGGTGTACCGTCCTTATATTCTACAACGAGAACAACACATGGCTGCTCACCAGTATTAGTGAAAGTGAATTCAGAAACGCCACCAAGATCGTATGTATTTACATCAGGATTCTCACCATCCTTGTATGATGTCATAATCTTAGCGTTCTCTTCTGTATAAGCAACGCCATTCACCTCTTTCCAATATGGAGTTCTGTTTGCGGCATCGATATTCACGTAGCTATAAATAGTTACTTTTGTAGCGATCTTACCTGCAGGAAGAATTACCTTAGTCTGGGCGCCATTAGACACCTTAATTGATCTGTAGGTATTCTCTCCTACAGTAATAGCAGCTGCTTGGTCAAGGCTCTTACCCTCTTTCATACACTTTACAGTCCAACCATCAGCACCATCACCCAACAAATCTGCACCAGTAAGTTCATTCAAACCTTTGTCGCTTGTAGGATGATACAAGGTAACGGTTTCCTGTGCGTTCATACTCATTGCGCAAAGCGCAATTACAATAGAAGTAAAGAATTTCTTCATAATCTTTTGTTTTAGTTTGTTATTAATATAAATGGTTTTTATCAATCGAATACAGTTAAGTAGGATTTCGGCTGCAAATATACAACATTTTAGTTTATTAAGAAAACAAAAGTTACTTATTTTTGTCTTTTTCCCCATAATCCGTTATATTTTACACCCTCTGGTCTTGCCGGCATCCAGTGCAGTAAATCCCTGTCCTTCAAAATATTCATAAAAATGTAGCCTCAAACACTTGACAATATCAGTATAAATACATATCTTTGCACTATATAATAGTATTAACTTTTAAAATCTCGTGATTATGAACAAAATTTTACGCTATTCATTAGTTTGTCTCCTCACCCTTATCGGTGGTATGGCCTATGCCGACGAGGTGACGTTTGACTTCACTACCAATGACTACGGCATGACTGTGGGCAGTAGTACCAACAATGCCTATAATGCTGCGGACACAAAGGTTACCCAAAGCGGAGTCACGCTTGTCGTTAACGAAAAGACAAGAATTTGGAAAACCACCACCACACAGGATTTCCGTATGGTAACAAATGGAAAGACAACCATTTCATGCACTGCAGGCAAAGTAATCAAAAGTATTGCTTTCACAGGAAAGGACTTGACTTCCATGAGTGCAGATCTTGGCAAATTAACCGGTAGTGCAACAAGCATGACATGGGAAGGCAGTGTGTCTGAATTGACTGTATCCAAAACAGGAAGCAAAACGGTCAGCATCAGCAAAATGGTCATCACACTTGAAGAAGGTTCTGCTAAGGCACCTGCAGGTCTGTCTTTTGGCATTGAAAGCACAACAGTCAAGAAAGGTGGAATGCTGTTTAACCCTCCCTTCGTCAAAAAAACAACCGCTCCTGTCACATTCACTTCTGACAATGAAAAAATTGCCACTGTAAACAGCGAAGGTGTCATTACTTTGACTGGAGGTATCGGCACTGTTGTCATTACGGCAACTTCTCCTGAGAACGATGCCTATCAGGCAGGTAAAGCCACGTATACAATCAGCGTATACTCTGATTACATCTACAAGAAGGCTACAGCCGTCACAAGTGGAAAGAAGTATATCATCGTGGCTATCAATGGTGACACCGAGAAAGTCATCTATCCTCTGCCCAGCAACAAGACCTATGGTGATCCTTCGGCAGGAGACGTAATCATCGACAATGACAAAATAACCATGTCTACCCTGCACGACGACAACTTCTACTTTGAGGCTGCAGAAGGTGGCTACACCATCAAGGATTGCTATGGCAGATACATGTTCAGAAAGGGCACATACGCCAACTTCAACGTGCACGAGTCACCCAACGTTCCTTATGTTTGGACTGTGGAGCCACAGACAGACGGAACCTTCAAGATTTCTATGGACGGCTACTACATGCAATACACAACCAAGTTGAATTGCTTTAAAGATGCACAAGACGGTGCAGTGATGCCTTCTTTGTTTGAATTGGTGGATGACCCAACCGGCATCTCTACTGTCAACGCTGACAAGAAGAACGACGGAAAGAAGTACAACCTCAACGGTCAGCGCGTGAACGATGACTACAAGGGTGTGTATATCATGAACGGCAAAAAATATTTGAGCAAGTAATATTGTACGCACGAAAGTGCGATTGACCTACAAATACGTCCTTCATCGCCATACTTTAATGACTATCTGTCAAAAAGTTGCGGTGAAGGACGTCTGTTTTTCTCCCGAAATGAACACAAACAAATGAAATGTTAATACACATTTAACATATAAAATCGTACACCTAAGAAATTTTATACTAACTTTGCAACCCGAAAAAATCAAGAAACTATCTGAATATCTTTTAGAACACAAGCACAACAAGATGTTTTCAGTATAACACGAATGGACTTTTACAGGACATTCACACGACTTGTCGGCAACAGCGAGATCAGGAAACCGGCAGGGCGGAAAGTCAGGAATAACACCTAACTAAAATTATAATTATCTCAATTATGTCTGTAAATTTGAAAAAAGTTCGAATTGCGCTGACATTGGCTCTGTTGCTCATCGCGACAGCCCTCTCTGCGCAGACGATTTCCGGAACGGTCGTCGACCAGTCTGGAGAAAGCATTATCGGAGCTTCTGTCAAGGAGAAAGGTGCGGCACAAGGTGCGGTGACCGACCTCGACGGCAAGTTCACGTTGAAACTCACCGGTAAGAGCAACCAGGTGGTTGTGAGCTATATCGGCATGAAGACCAAGACCGTGAACGTGTCTGGCAAAAGCACGGTCAACATCACCCTCGAAGAGGAATCGACAAGCCTCAACGATGTCGTGGTCATCGGTTATGGTACGATGAAGAAGAAAGACCTCACGGGTTCTGTCTCTTCCGTATCCGCCAAGGACATCGCCAATGTGCCTGTGTCGAGCGCAGCCCAAGCCATCCAAGGAAAAATGGCGGGTGTGAGCGTAATGCAGACTGAGGGTTCGCCCGACGCCGACATCAAGATTCGTGTGCGTGGTGGCGGCTCTCTGTCACAAGACAACTCTCCTCTTTACATTGTCGACGGTTTCCCTGTCAGCAGCATCTCAGACATCGCTCCAAGTGACATCGAGTCAATGGACGTGCTGAAAGACGCCTCTTCTACCGCTATCTATGGTGCCCGTGGTGCAAACGGTGTTATCATCATCACCACCAAGAGCGGAAAAGAAGGCAAGGTGCAGGTGAACTTCGGTGCGTCGCTCGGTGTGCGCAAAGTTGCCAAAGAGGTAGGTGTGCTCAGTCCTTACGAATATGTGAGATATCAGTTGGAGAACGGTGTGACCAGCAAGTATGGCGAGTATGACGATCTCGACATCTGGAAATCCGTCAAGGGCAACGACTGGCAGGACGACCTCTTCGGCCGTACCGGTTTGCAACAGATTTACAACCTCAGTGTGAGCGGTGGTTCCAAGGACACGAAGTTCAACGTGAGCTATTCACGCACTGACGACAAGAGCATCCTCGTCGGCTCTGATTTCACCAAGGACAATGTCAACGCCAAGTTGAACACCAACCTCAACAAGTGGTTGACACTCGACTTCAATGCCCGCTTGAGCTATCAAGTGGTCAACGGACTCGGTTCCGGCGCCGACACCAATGAGAGTTCCGCCGCCTATTCAGCCGTAGCCCGCGCCGTCATCTTCCGCCCTGTGGATCCGCTCACAGGTGGCGACAATGAGGATGACGACAGTTCATCAAGCAACGATCCAAGTCCTTTGGACCGCATCAACGACACCTTCAAGCAGCAGCGTCGTTTCCGTCAGAACTACAATGTGGGACTGAACTGGAAACCCTTCAAGCATATCACCTTCCGCAGCGAATTTGGCTACGCCTTCTCTTTCGACAAGACAGACCAGGTGTGGGGCAACATCGCCAGCAAAAGTTCTAAGCTCGACCCCAAGGGTCAGCCACAGGTGCAGATAGACCGCACGGACAACAAGAACTGGCGCAACGCCAATACCTTGACCTACGACAACAAGAATGTGTTGACCAAGGGAGACAAGTTGAACGTGTTGCTCGGCCAGGAATGGTCCAGCTCTCAAGACAAGAGCTACACCACCAAGACAGTAGGTTTCCCGTCCACCTTCACTTTGCAGGAAGCACTCGCCAACCTCGCCTCCGGTACGGCGCTCGCCAACGAGAACTCCGTGGGTAGAAAAGACAATATGGCCTCTTTCTTCGGCCGTATCAACTACACTCTGTATGACAAATATCTCTTCACCGTCACCATGCGTGCCGATGCCAGCTCGAAGTTTGCCAAGGGCAACCGCTGGGGATACTTCCCATCTGCCGCCTTCGCTTGGCGTGTGAGCGAGGAGCCATTCATGAAGAACACCGCCAACTGGCTCTCCAACTTGAAGATGCGTTTGAGCTATGGTACTGCCGGCAACAACCGCATCAAGAGCGGACTGAACCAGACCTCTTATAAACTGGTCAGCTCAGGCCGTGTGCCTTACTTCGGCGAGGTGGCCAACACCATGATGGAATATCAATGGCTCGCCAACCCGAATTTGAAATGGGAGACCACAGTCACCCGTGACCTCGGTATCGACTATGGATTCCTCCGTGGACGCATCAACGGCACCTTGGACTTCTATTGGAACACCACCAAAGACCTACTCATGGCGGCCAACATCCCGACCATTTCAGGTTTCAGCACCCAATATCAGAACTTCGGCCAGACTTCAAACAAAGGTTTTGAGTTCGCCGTCAACGTGGCTGCCATCGAGAAGAAGAATTTCACCCTCAACTTCACAGGCAACATCTCTTACAACCGCAACAAGATTGACAAACTCGCCAACAGCTCAGACTTCATCAACTATGCCTGGGCAGGCAACACCATCTCCGATAACCAGAACTTCACAGTGAAGGAAGGCGGTCGTCTGGGAGAAGTGTGGGGTTATAAATACAAAGGATTCTACACCGCTTATGACGAGAAGACCAACCCTAACGGCGACCTCGTATGGAACGGAAACACGTGGGCTTTGCGCGAAGGCGTAAAAGACAACAGCTCTACCGTGGTGGGCCGTCTTGTTCCTGGTTCCATCAAACTTGAGGTGGACGAGAACGGCAATCCTGTGAAGCAAAGACTCGGCAACACCGTAGCTCCTTGGACGGGAGGTTTTGGCGTCAACGCCAGCTTCTATGGCTTCGACGCTTCCGTGTTCTGCAATTTCTCCTTCGGCAACAAACTCGTCAACGGCACCAAGCTGGCTTCCAGCTTCCGTTGGGGATCCAAGGATGAATGGAACATCAACAACGACTTCATCAACCGCTACACGGGTTATGACGTGAAGACAGGTGTCAACCTCACCGGTGACTTCAAGAAAGCCATCAGCTATTATGGCAGTCAGGAAGCAGCCGTGGAAAAGCTCAATGAGCTGAACCAAAACGCCACCATCTGGAATCCATCCGTAGTGAGTACCATGCCGCTCATCGACTATGCTGTGGAAAACGCATCCTTCCTCCGCATCCAGAACGTGACCCTGGGCTACACTCTGCCCAAGTCGTTCGTCAAAAAACTGGCGCTGACCAACGTGCGCTTCTACTTCACAGGCTACAACCTGCTCACCATCACCAGCTACTCAGGCTCAGACCCAGAGACCGACGTGAGCAGCAAGAAGAACGCCATGTGCCCGGGTGTGGACTATGCCGCCTATCCCAAGAGCCGCCTCTATGTGTTCGGCGTGAATGTTTCATTCTAATCATCTAAGGAGAATATACAACAATGAAAACAAATATCATCAAGATAATGCTCTTGGGCGGTGTGTTGGTCGGCGCGACATCGTGTAACGACTTCCTCGATCAGACCTCCCCTTCCGAGCACACTGAAGAGAATATCTTCAATTCTGTATACTATACAGGTACCGTGCTGAACAAGGCCTACGGACAGTTGACCTATGGCGACGGAGCCTACACGCAGGTGATGGCTATCACCGTGACCGCCGGCACCGACTGCGAGTTAATCGACGTAGACGCCTCCAAGCCCAGTTCGTTCACCGACACCAGCGAGCGCGGTCTGTTCAACTACAGCGGCGTAGCTGGCGGATGGTCTAAGATTCTTCAAGCATGGGATGCCCTGTATTCAGACATCGAGTACTGCAACCGAATCATCGACGGAGTCAATGGCAGCCAATACATCAACGAGAAGAGCAGCAACGGCAACACAATGCGCCAATACAAGGCCGAGGCTCAGGTGATCCGCGCCATGGTCTACTATGACTTGGTCAAGAACTTCGGCGACGTGCCTTTCAAGACGGAAGGTTCCAAGTCGGACTTGAGCAACATCTATAAAGGCAAGACCGACCGCGACCAAATTATGGATGCCCTCATCAAGGATTTGGAAGACGCCATCCCCAACCTGCCTTGGGCTGACAACAACACAAGTTTCTCCACCGAGCACGTGAACAAAGGCTATGCCCACGCATTGCTCGCACAAATCGCCATGCAACGTGCCGGATGGGCCATCCGCGAGAGCGACAAATCGGCTGAGGGCTATATCACCGCCACCGACGGCAACAGCGACCCTGTCTACCCCACACAGCGCTGCAGCAATGCCGACCGTGAGAAATACTACAAGTTGGCTCTCTCCCACCTTAGCGCCGTCATCAGCAGCGGCAAGCACCAGCTCAACCCAAGCTTTGAAAACGAATGGTATCTCGTCAACCAGCGCAAGCTCGACACACAATACCAGGAAAACCTCTTTGAGATTCCAATGGGTCTGAGCGTGTCAGGCGAGCGTGGCTATATGATTGGCGTGCGTGTGGCTGACGGCAAAAGCTATGCCAACCCAAGATACGGTGCCAAGGGCAATGCCTCTGGAAAAATCAAAACCACAGCACCTTTCTTCATGTCGTATGCCGACGGTGACAGCCGCCGCGACATCACTTGCGTGCCCTACACCATTACCTATCAGGACTATTCCAAGAAGGATGCCAACGGTGATGTGGAAAAAGGTACCAACACCGTGGAGAAGTTTGATTCCAACAAACCTTTCGGACTCTATATCGGCAAATGGGACGTGCGCAAGATGAACGAAACTTACCGTCAAGCTGCCTGTGCCACCACCGACAAGTGTCCTACCGGCATCAACGAAATCAAAATGCGCTACGCACAGGTGCTTCTGCTCTATGCCGAGTGTCTGAATGAACTCCATGGACCGGATGACGCCACCGACGGCGTGGCTGGTCTGACAGCCCGCAAGGCTTTGGCTGAGGTTCATGAGCGCGCCTTCAACACCGCAGCCGAAAAGGCCACAGCCGAGCAATATATCAACAGCATTCAGGGCAAGGATGCCTTGTTCAACGCCATCGTGCAGGAGAACGCTTGGGAACTTTGCGGCGAGGGTTACCGCAAATATGACTTGGAGCGTTGGAATCTGCTCAGCCAGAAGATCGACGAGGCCAAGCAGGCTTATATCAACGAGCTGAACAATGGCGAGTATCCAGAGAAACTCTACTACAAGACCAAGACCGACGCTTCCGGCAACGTGTCCATCGACATGAACTCTGTTTGTTGGAAGGTGGCCGACGAACCTGCCGACAAGTCGGACAAGGCGACTTGGAACAGCGTTTCTTGGTGGGGCTCGGAGCTGGCTGACGACAGCAAGCGACAGAACATCGACGTGATGATGCAGAACCTCTACAAGGGACTGAACACACCGGTGAAGAACAGATACCTCATTCCGCTCCACACTTCAACCATCGCTGACGCCAACGGTCTGTTGAAGAATTCATACGGTTTCTAATCCATAGATAAAGACAAAAGATGAAACTCAAAAACATTTCCAACATAGCACTTTCAGGAGCACTCTTGCTCCTGGGTGCAGTTTCGATCAGCTCTTGTGCTGACCAGAACGACTGGGACGTGGATCCGGCCTACGACCGCTTGTTCCACGCGACAAATCTCTCGGTCACACCTTATGACACCAAGGTGGCTGTCAACTTCAACACGACGAAGAACACTACGGGCTATGTGGTGGAGTTGAGCACCGACACACTCTACGACGACATCGCCCAAGGCGCCAACGCCAACTGTGTGATCGACACCATCCCCACGGCTCCCGACACCATTCGCGGCATTGACGCCGAGACCAAGTACTGGATTCGTGTGCGTGGCATCAACGCCGAGGGCAAGAGTTCTAAATGGGTCTACTATAGCAAATACAGTTTCAAGACAAAATCGGAGAACATCATCTCTGGTGTAGACGCCACCAAGAACACCGCCACCATCTCGTTTGACAAGGGTGCACAGTTCACCGAAGTGACTTGTGTCTACACGAAAGAAGACGAGACACTTGACTCCATCAACGTTCCTTTCACCGCTGAGCAAGTGGCAGCCGGCGAGATCGAGGCTACAGGTCTGACACCAAGCACACGCTACACCGCCAAGATCTATCTTGAGAAAGACGGTGTGAAGAAGCTCCGCGGTTCGAAAGACTTCAAGACAAGCGAGGATCTGCCAGACGGATTCGATGAAATCGACTTCAACGGCAACAGCGATCTGCAGACGGTTCTGAACGATGCGGTAGCGGCAGGCAAGCAGAATGTGCTCATCAACTTCACACAAGGCACCAACTACAAGCAGGAAGACGGTGCGAATGCCATCGTCATCCCCAAGGGCCTCAAGAGCATCGTGTTCTGGGGACAGGAGGGCGAGAACAAGCCAACCTTCCACACCAAGGGCATCAATGCCGAGAGCGACTTGACCTTGATTCGCTTCTACAACTTGAACCTTGTCAACGAAGGCGCAGACGCTGACTATGTGGTCAACTTGTCCAATGCGTCAATCATCGACAACATCTTCATGGAGAAGTGTAACATCCGCGACACCCGTGGCGTTGTCCGTGCACAGACAAGTTTCACAGGAACCATCGGCACCATTAAGATCAACGACTGCGTGCTCAGCAATATCGGTTCTTATGGCATCATCTGGACCAAGGGCGCCACTAAAGCCTCACTCAAGAATGTGGAAATCAGCAACAGCACCATCAACGGTTGCAGCTCTGGCGGTCCTATCTCGACCGAGCAGGAAAACGTGAAGATTTCTTTGGACCGTTGTACGGTGTACAACTGCACCCAGTTGGCCAAGTCGTTCATCGACGTGATGAAGAAGACAACCGTCGTTCCAGTCATCAGCAACAGTCTGTTCGGTCCTGCCAACGGCGCCAACGGAACAGGCACCATCAAGGGTGTGAGCACCAAGACCTCCTCAGTCAGCAACACGTTCTACACATCAGATATGTTGTGGAACAAAGGCTATGAGTTGGGCACAAAGATGGATGTCAAAGCCGCAGACTTCTGGATAAACGCTGAAGACGGCGATTTCCATATCAAAGATACCTACCAAGGCCTTTATGGCACATTAGGAGACCCACGATGGGTGGAATAATCCATAAGGGGGAATAATTTATCAAAAAGGCGGAAGGATTTATGCTCTTCCGCCTTTTTGTATAAAAGGATTTGGGAACGCCCCCATTTTTTGTTACTTTTGCATCTGTTTTGTATACAAGAAAGAAAACAACAATTAAAATAGAATAACAATGAACAAATCTTTAAGCAAGACACTGCTCATGTGTCTTCTTATGCTTCCCGCCACAGCCTTCGCCGACAGTGACGTAACCAAAGAAGCCGCTGAACAAAACACGCCCACCGGATGGACTGCCGTACAGCTGCCCAAGATTCCAACAATCACAGCTGCCAACACGTTCAACATCAAGGATTATGGCGCTGACCCTTCCAAGGAAGACAACACGAAAGAAATACAAGCAGCTCTCAATGCCGTGCCTTCAACAGGTGGTATGGTGGTCATCCCTGCCGGAACATGGGTGTTCGGCAAGACCGAGAACATGACAAGCCAATCAGAAGTGCTCAGCATCAAGTCCAAAACAGTGCTCCACCTCTGTGCTGGTGCGACACTCAAGCTTATCGAATACGGAAAGTCGCCGAACAAAAAGATTTTGTTCATCGGATGCAAGAATAAGAATCAAAGCGACATCATTATCGAAGGCGAGGGTGAGACCTCGGTCTTCGACGGACAAGGAGCACGCTGGTGGGCTGCAAGAGAGAAAGGTGAAACATTCAATCCAGGCGCATTCATCCGCTTTGAGCAAGGCTCACGCTATCTGCTGAGAAACTTCAAAATCCAGAACACACCGGGTGTGAACATCACCATCAGCAACAGTGGCAAAGCCAGTCACGCCACCATTCATGACGTGACCATCAGTGAACCAGCAAGTACGCTGGGCAACGGAAAATCGTCACACAACACGGACGGAATCTCCATCTGGGGCCCCTATGTCAACATCTACGACTGCAACATCAGCAATGGCGACGACAATGTGGTATGTGACACCGACGCCCGATTCGTCCATGTATGGAAATGCAAGATGGGTACTGGACACGGAGCTTCTTTCGGCAGTTTCACCAAGAACATGCATGACATCATCTATGAGGATCTCACCTTTGATGGAACAGACAGTGGCTTCCGCTTGAAGTCTCAGCGTGGAAGAAGTGGCGATGTATACAACATCACGTTCCGCAACTGTACCATGAAAAACGTGAACAACCCCATCTATATAGAGTGTTGGTATGACCAAAGCACAAAACCGGATCCTGTATATGCAAAGGCTGAGACAGTCACTGCCTCAACACCTGCCTTCCGAGACATTCTGATTCAGAACGTGACATCCACCGGGACAAAATATGCCAGCAACGCAAAATACAACTTCCCCATCTATCTGTATGGTCTGCCCGAAAGCCATGTCAAGAACGTGACATTCGACAATGTGAAGGTGACCGCACAGAAAGGCATGTTCCTGGCTTACTGCGACGGTGTGAAGTTTATCAATGGATGCAAAATCACCAACACAAGATATACATCTACACGCATCGAGACAAAATATCAAGCAGATATCACGGGTGACTACACCACAGCCATTGAAGGCATCACTGCCGACAACACAACGGCAGACACCGCCATCTACTCTCTCAACGGAACAAGAACCAACGGAGAGGGCCACGGCATCTACATCAAGAACAACAAGAAGTTTCTGAAATAACACTTCTCGCAAGAAAACGAAAAGAGGTTTGCAATGTCATTCGTTGCAAACCTCTTTTTATATTTTATTGCTGTTTTAAGTTTCAGCAGACAGCAATAATTATATTTACGCTATATAACTTTATTCCTTTGTCTCCTTTGGAGCTTCTGCCTTGGTTTCTGTTGCTGTAGCTTTAGCCGAAGTCTTGGCGGTAGCGATCTTGGCTGCGGCAGCCTTTGTGGTTGTCTTCTTTCTTGTCGTAGCCACTTTCTTCTTGGCAGCATCAAGTTTGGTCTTCAACCCTGCCTCAGCAGCCTCCACTTTTTCCACCTTGGCCTGCAAGCGGGCAATCTCCTTGTCCTTCAACTCGATTTCCTCGTCCTGGTTTTTGATGGTCGTGAGGAGCGAATTGAGTTCATCGTTGTCGATGGATTCCGGATAGAGCGACTGCACACGATTGATGAAGTCGCCAAGGATGTTCATATAGTTGGTGAAGGCATCGAAAGCGTCAAGATAGATGCCACGGTCGAGTCCCACATTAGACGGCTTGGTGGTCATGAAGCGGAAGTTGTTGCTGGCCTGCAGATAGTCCCAATCCTGATTGATGCGCGGATCGTTGGCAATGCGCACACGGTCTGCCACACTGTACAGTTTGTGGAACGCCTCCTGCTGCATGGGATTACCGAGCCATGTGCTCACATCACGCTCTTCGTCCACCCAGCTGAGGGTGTCGGGCACGTCAAGCGAACCGACGCTGTTCATCTTCATGCAGATTTCTGTCGGTGTGGAGAAGGTGATACCCTTTGTCTTGGCACAAGTAGGCAAAGCCTTGATGAAGTCGCCAAGGATGTTCATATAGTTGGTGAAGGCATCGAAAGCGTCAAGATAGATGCCACGGTCGAGTCCCACATTAGACGGCTTGGTGGTCATGAAGCGGAAGTTGTTGCTGGCCTGCAGAT
>JBNMIE010000070.1:0-12596 GCA_050873125.1 Prevotella sp. | reverse complement strand
CCACCTCTTCCCATTCCGAACAGAGAAGTTAAGCCCACTTGCGCCGATGGTACTGCAATGCAATGCGGGAGAGTAGGTAGCCGCCTTCTTTCAAGTGAAAGCCTCGAGGACAACAGTCTTCGGGGCTTTTTTCGTTTCTGTTGCCTCTCATGGGCACCTATAGGAGGAAAAGAACAAAACTGCCGCATAAATGGTGAATGGGTACAAATTGTAAGCGAATAATTTGCAATCGGTCAAAATATTGCTTACTTTTGCAAATCTTAGATTTACAATGAAGGATGTATAAACTTGTATATATTGTTTTCTATCTTTTATCCTTGCTGCCGTTCAGACTCCTTTATGGTTTGAGCGATTTCCTCTATGTCATTATGTATCATGTGGCAGGCTATCGCAAGGGAGTAGTCCGCAAAAACTTGAACCGCTCTTTCCCCGACAAGTCGGAAGCGGAACGGAAACAAATCGAACGCAAGTTCTACCATTGGCTGTGCGACTATTTCATGGAGTCTATCAAACTCTTGTCCATTTCGGAGAAGGAACTGCGCCGTCGCTTCACCATCACCAATTCTGCCGAGATTGAGCAGTGTTTTGAGGAAGGTCAGTCTACCGCCGCCATCTTGGGACATTATTGCAACTGGGAATGGCTGTCTTGTGTGGGCATCGACCTGCCATCCAGCCGAAAGGTAGGACTGATTTACCATCCCCTTCGCAACAAGTACTTTGATAAGCTTTTCATTGCCTTGAGAAGTCATATGGGCGGTGTGACCGTCCCCAAGCAAGATATCCTGCGCTACCTTATCAGATACAAGCGCGACGGCATCATGTCGCTCTTCGGCTATATTGCTGACCAAGGGCCCAAGATGGGCAATATTCATCTCTGGCTCGACTTCATGCACCAGGACACCCCCGTCTTTACGGGCGCCGAGCGCATCATGCGCAAGATGAACAACGCCGTGTTCTATGTGGAGATGACCCGACCGAAGAGAGGTTATTACACTTGCACCTATCATCTCATCACTCGCGAGCCCGCCAAGTTGCCCGAACACGAGATAACCCGCCGCTTCTTCCAACTGCTGGAACAGACCATCGAGAAGCGCCCCGAGTTTTACCTTTGGTCGCACAACCGCTGGAAGCGCACTCGGGAAGAGTTTGACAAGGAATATATCATCGAAAACGGAAGAACCATACCACGACACGAGCTATGATAATAGGATATGACGCCAAGCGCGTGCTGCGCAACGGAACGGGACTGGGAGCCTATGGCAGAACCCTGGTGACAGACATGTCGTCCCTCGTTTCCGACGACACCTCGCTGCTTCTCTATGCGCCGGATGAGGGGAAAGCAGAATTCCTCCACCAGATGGGCGATTTGCCCCACGTGGCGATGAGATATCCACAGCACAAGAAAAACGCCATAGGCAAGGCGCTATGGCGCTCCTACGGCATTGTGAGGGAGCTTGAACACGACAAGGTGGACATCTTCCATGGCTTGTCAGGAGAATTGCCCATGTGCGCCACGCAGCACCATGTGAGGACGGTGGTCACGATACACGACTTGATTTTCCTCCGTCATCCCGAGTTCTACCATTGGATAGACGCCAAAATCTATGCCGCCAAGTTCTATTGGACCTGCAAGGAAGCCCAGCGCATCATTGCCATCAGTGAGCGTACGAAGCGCGACATCATGTATTACGGCGGTGTGGACGAGGACAAGATAGACGTGATTTACCAGAGCTGCAGCACCCGCTTCAAGCAGCGCGAGACAGACCAACGGTTGGCGGAGGTGAAAGCCAAATATCAGTTGCCTGACCGCTATATCATCAATGTAGGCACGATAGAGCCCCGGAAGAACATTCTGCAAGCCGTCCAGGCCCTTCCCTTGCTGCCCGAAGACGTGTCGCTCGTCGTGGTGGGCAGGGCAACCCGATACACCGAGCAGGTGAAAACCTGGGCGGAGCGTCACGGACTGTCCCATAGGGTGAAATTCTTCCACGGAGTGCCCTCCGAAGACTTGCCTGCGCTGTATCAGCAAGCCGAGGCGTGTGTCTACCCTTCGGTCTATGAAGGTTTCGGCATCCCCATCATAGAAGCCATCCAAAGCGGTTTGCCCGTGGTGGCTTGCACAGGTAGTTGCCTGGAAGAGGCGGGCGGTCCCGACAACCTCTATGTCGCTCCCGGCGATGTCGAGGGCATGGGCAACGCACTGCGCCAAATGCTGAAAGGCGCAGCGGACAGAGCGCAGCGGGTGGAACGCAGCATGGATTATGTGAGAAGATTTGAGAATACAGGCGTGGCACGGCAAGTGCTCGGCGTGTATGAACGGATGATGAAAAATGACTGACAGCACGAAGGAAACGATGGATGCGAATGATATAAAAATAAAGGCAGCTAATGCCACCTATCATATCAATGGAGATTTTGCGGCAGACCAGAACTTCGTCTGTTCTGTGCCACAGCGTTTTGCTGGTGGTGAGGGCGAGGTGCTCCATGCCGGCCGCAATGAGGTGAGGCGCTTTGAGGTGGATGGACAGCAGTTGGTCGTCAAGCGATACAAGCGTGTAAACCTGTTGCAAAGCGTGGTCTACAGCTTCTTCCGTCGCACCAAAGCACAACGGGCCTATGACTATGCCCGGCTGTTCCGGGAACGGGGTATCGACACACCTCGGGAGGTGGCGTATGTCGAGCAGCGTGAGCACGGACTCTTCACCACGGGCTATTTCATCTCGCTCAACTGTCCCCATCCTCCTATCTTCAAGGAGATAGTGGAGAAGCCCGAACTCAACACGAGACTGGCTGACGCCGCAACCGCTTTCATCCTGGAGATGCACACCCGTGGCATCCTGCATGGTGACCTGAATTTCGGCAATTTCCTCTATGAGGAGCAGGCAGACGGCAGTGTACACTTCACGGTGATAGACATCAACCGGTCGCATTTCCGCAAAGGAATGCCCACTCGGGAGCAATGCCTCAAGAATCTTTGCACCACCACCCACCGCCGCGACCTCTACGAGTATATTGTGCGCCGTTATGCCCGACTGAGGGGATGGGACGAAGACAAAGCCTATGCGGAGGCGCTGGGCTATCTGGAAGCCCTTGAGGAAAAGCAACGGACCAAGGACAGACTGAAACATAAACTGAAGAAATAAACAGACAAGACATGATTCCCAAGAAGATACATTACTGCTGGTTGAGCAATGATCCTTTCCCAAGAAAGATCAGAAAGTGTATGGCCACATGGCACAAGATGTTGCCAGACTATGAAATCAAAGTGTGGAACACCCACAACTTTGACATCAACAGCGTGCCTTTTGTCAAGGAAGCCTATGAGCAGCGCAAGTGGGCTTTCGCGGCGGACTATATCCGTATGTATGCCCTCTACCACGAGGGTGGGGTCTATCTTGACTCTGATGTGAAGATACTCAAGCCTTTCGACCCACTGCTGAACCATGCCTTCATGTCTTCCCTGGAATATCATCCCACCCAGATAGAGAAGGATGGGGCGATGGAGATGATTGATGCTGACGGCCACCGCATCAAGGATGGTTTTGTGTCGGGCATTCAGATACAGGCTGCCGTGATGGGTGCCGAGAAAGGCAACAAGTTTGTGGCTGACGTGCTGGACTGGTACCAGACCCACAACTTCATCAATCCCGACGGCACATTGCTGACCAATGTGGTGTCGCCGATGATCTATGCCCAAGTGGCGGAGAAATACGGCTTCCTCTATAAGGACGAGGACCAGCAGCTCGCAGACGACGTGATGATTTATCGCTCGGAGACATTCGCCGGCAACAAGCATGAGGTGACTCCCGCCTCCTATGCTGTTCACCTCTGTGCCCACAGTTGGCACCCCACAGCCTGGGAGAAAATCAAGAAATTCTTTGGCAAATAGACAATAAAATTGTTTGTTGTGAATTCTTTCGGAAATCGAAATAATGTTAAATCTTGAATAAGGTAAGCAAGTATTCCATAAAGTAGAGAGTTTCTCTATAAACATATAGAGAAATGTCTATGAGTAATAGACTTGTAGAAAACTCAAGTATGTGTAAATGTAAGGAAATGAATAATGTGAACGGATCTACACAGATTCTCATTATCCATGTTAAGGGTAATGAAGAAAGGAAAAGGTTTGTCTTAAAGCAAATACAATCGTTGGGTATGCCGTATTCCTTTATCGAAGAAGGGAATGTGGAAGACCTTACGACGGAAATCTTAGACCGGTATTTTCTGAAAACTGACAGACCTGATACCATGTATGGACCTTTCCCACGAACGAGCTGTGCCTATAAGCATATACTTGCTATGCAATATATCTTGGACCATGATTTGCCGGGAGCCTTGGTGTTGGAAGATGATATATGCCTGAAAGCCAATTTCGCAGAAGTATTTGCTCAAAGCATGAAAGAACTGTGGCGAGACCATCGGGAAGAACCCTGCATGGTCAACTATGAGAACAGCAGTTTGCTCTTGGTGCCAAGAAGCCAACGTCGTAAGGGACAGATATTGTACCGTGCCGTCAGAGACCGTTTTGCAGGATGCTTGTATATAACAAACCAGGCGGCAAGAGTAATCATGGACTATATAAAGGAAAATAAATCCAACTATACAAGCGACAGGTTGCACAATAAACTTATACAAGAAGAGAAGATAACGTATTATTGGAGCTATCCTTGCATTGCGTGTCAGTGTAGTTGTGACGGTAGCATGCCGACAATGATACCGACGAAGCCAAGACCCTATAAGCGGCTGAAGTGGTTCTATAAAAAGATATACAAAACAATTCTTTATTATTTTAGATGATAGATAGAAATGTCAGTTATTAAGAAACGTTACTATATGGTGAATGACTTGGTGAAGCTGAACAACTCTCAAAAAATCAATGCACAGAGTAAGGCTCGCGAAGATGTTGTTACCACTTTGCGCAGTTTAGGGTATAGGGTCTATAATATCATCAATAGGAAATATTCTTTCGGAAAAAACAAAAGGTATCATCATTATCCCATTCTCTCAAGTTTCTTCAACAAAAAACAGTCAAAGAAATTTCTGAAGCAAGTGAAGGCGGGAGATGTGGTCTTCATCCAGGACTTCCATTTGTCCTATATGCAGTATATTGCATTAGGATGCTTGCTGAAGAAGGCGAAGGTCGTGTTCTTGGTGCATGACATCCAATGCATCCGGTATGATATAAAGACAAATGAAGTGAATCAGTTGAACAATTCCTCGCTTATACTTGTTCATACGCAGGCGATGAAAGAGAAGCTGCAACAACTTGGCGTGATCAGACCCATGAAAGTCATCAACTTCTTTGACTATTATAGCATGGACCCTATAAAGGAGATGGATGATATTATGTCACATAAAAATGAAGTGGTTTTTGCGGGGAATCTGTCCAAGAGTGAATTTTTGGGAAAACTTGGAACCTTGGACCTCCATCAGTTGACATTTAATCTTTATGGCGTATTGGGAGGATTGGATATTTCCACAATGCCCGGTCTTTCATACAAGGGCATCTTTAAACCGGCAAATACCAGCGCCATAGAAGGAGGTTGGGGACTTGTTTGGGATGGTGACAGTGTTGACACCTGTGAAGGTGTATATGGTGATTATTTGCGATACAACTCATCACACAAAATCTCATTGTATCTTGCCTGTGGATTGCCACTTATTGTATGGGAAAAATCTTCATTGGCGGATATTGTAAGAAAACAACATTTGGGACTCGTTGTGCCTAATTTGCAGAGTGTGTATGAACAAATAAGAATGACAACAGACGAAGACTATGCTTTGCTGGTGGCTAATGCGGAAGCTGTCGGGGAAAAGCTACGGAGTGGAACCTGTTTAAAGACCGTGTTGAGTGATCTGTAATGTCATGATGGGAAAAACAATATAAAGACGATGAATATACTTTTCATTATACCCTGGATCCCTTACCCAGTAGAGTCGGGTGGGGCACAGGCATTCTATAATATGGTGGACGAGATACGGAAACACCATGATGTTTCTGTGTTGTTGACCGTTAGATTTGATGCTGATGAACAGAATATAGGCGAACTCAAAAAGCTTTGGAAAGACGTGCATTTTTATGTGTACGATCAACGGAAGGAAACAGACTACAGGTTTTTCACGGATGAGTTGAAGTCTTTAGGCATAAAGGGAACAGCTTCCTTCTTGTGCAAATGGATGTATAAGACGTCAAAATCCTTGCAACGAAAAATAAATCGCAGGATAAATAAATATAGAAGAAAGAATTTTAAGGCGATAATTAAAGCGGACTCTACGCTGTTCAAACCATCTCATGTGCTGACCCCAGGATTTCTTGATTTTGTGAAGAAGACGGCATGCCAAGGCTTTGATACAGTGCAGGTGGAATTTTATGAGTATTTGCCTCTTGTGCATATTCTGCCGAAGAATGTGCATAAGGTGTTTTTACATCATGAAATACGGTTCATTCATAATGCCAATGAACTGAAAATGATGGAAGATGCGTCACCCAACGGAATGCTGTTGCTGGAAGATGAGAAAGGACGTGAAATATATCATTTGTCAAAGTATGACCAAATTATGGTGTTGACAGAAACGGACAAACGTATTTTACAACCATTGCTTCCTCAATCTGACATCTACGTGTCTCCCGCCATAACTATAGCGTGTAAAAAGATAGCACAAACTTATGAATACACCCCCGCTGTGAATCTGGTGTTTATGGGAAACAGTTTTCATGTCCCCAATGTCGAGGGACTCATTTGGTTCTGTTCTCAAGTGATGCCCATTGTCGTGAAAAAATATCCAGGATTAAAACTCTTTGTGACGGGATTTTGGGATGAGCAAAGCAGGAAAATATTGGAAGGACAGTGTGACAACATCGTATTTACGGGATTCATTGAAGATATCAATCAGTTTATTAATGGAAAAATTTCCATTATTCCTATACGTATAGGAAGTGGTATGAGAATGAAGGCTGTGGATGCCATGATTTCAAAATCTCCGATTGTTTCTACTCTAAAAGGTTGTGAAGGGCTGAATCTTGGATCGGGGAAAGAAATACTTGTAGCCGACACACCGCAAGATTTTGCGGCTGCGGTGACTCGACTTTTAGATGACAAGGAATTAGGAAAGGCGATGACAGTAGCTGCCCATCGATTCATACATACCCAAATGAATGCGGAAGCAATGATAAAAAAGAGATTGGATTTTTATAAAAAGATAGAAAATGAGCAACCAACCATTAGTGACAATAGCTATACCGGCTTATAAATCCTTTTTTCTGAAAAAGGCAATAGCGTCGGCTTTGGGGCAAACGTATCAAAATATAGAGGTGATTGTGGTCGATGACAAATCTCCTAACGGCATTGCAGATATCGTTGCGACTTTTAATGACAACAGATTGGCATATTATTGCAACCAACACAATGTTGGAGCCAATGATCCGTCAGCTAACTGGAATCAGTGCCTAAAATATGCTAAAGGCGATTATATCTGTATCCTGTGTGATGATGACATGTATGCCAAGACGTATGTCGAAACCATGGTTCAGTTGGCTTTGAAATATCCGGATTGTAATGTCTTCAGATGTGGCATTGAGGAAGTGGATGCAGAAGGTAAGACAACAGATATTTATCCATTGTCTCCAGAATACCAGGACATGGTGGAATATATATGGAATCGTCATAGCGACAATACGCGTCAGACTATGAGTGAATGGATGATAAAACGTTCCGCTCTTGATTCAATAGGTGGTTATGTGGCTTGTCCGATTGCATGGGGATCGGATTGTTGTACTGTTTTTGCGTTAGGAGAAAGAACTGGTGTGGTATCATCGTCCAATCGAATGATGTATTTCCGCAATACAGACAAGAATATTTCAGGTCGTGACTATGCATTTATTCCTCAAAAAGTTTTGGGATGGGAGAAACAGTGTGACATGGCATCAGAGATAGTGTCGCGCAGCCATTCTCCCTATAAAGCCATTGTCTTGCAGGAAATAAACACAGGTCGCAGACGATATACAAAATACCTGATAAAGCATGCCGGTGTAAAGGATCTTCAATTGATGATAAAGTCAAAAGACATTTATCATTTGTCTTTCGGATGGTATATAAAAGGTATTTACAGAAACATCCTTTGGGGACTCCATTTACGTAAAAAGAAATAATTATGTTTTCTATCATTATCCCTGTCTATAATGCAGCGGACTATCTCTCTGCGTGTATAAAAAGTATTATAGACCAGCAATATTCTGATTTTGAAGTGATTATGGTTGATGATGGATCTACTGATAATAGTAGTTCCATTTGTCAGAATGCTGTGAAATGCGACAATCGCTTCATTTATATTTATCAGGATAATGGTGGCGTTAGTTGTGCTCGCAATGCGGGGATATTGAGGGCAAAAGGGGATTGGATTCTTTTTATGGATGCTGATGATATGCTTATGCCCAATGCTCTTGAGATATATGCAGACTTGTGTGCCCGTCCGCATGTGGATTTGGGCATGGGCACTTATATCCTTGAAAGTTATATACCCAAAGAGTGTTATTCGGAATCAAAAGTTTTTGACAAGACTCTTTCTCCTGAAGAAATGATGGAATTGATGTTTGTGTCGGATAAATACAATTATCAAGGATATGTGTGGAACAAGGCGTTTCGTACAGATATCATACGCAAGCACCAATTGCGTTTCGACACGTCCGTCTATATGAACGAGGATAGATTGTTTTGTGTCTCTTATATAAGTAAGATGTGCGGAAGCGCTTGTTTCACATCACGTTCTGTTTACCGTTATACTAAACGGAGAACAGGAACTGTCGGATTGTCCTTTCACACGTTCAATTCCAAACTGCTTACAGATTATGAATCGTCTTTGTCTATACTACGCATTCTTGTTGCAAGTGGTTTCTCACAACATACATTGAACTTGGCTTATGACAGAATAATAGAATCTTATGATATGATTCGGCATGCCGTAGCCAGAACTTTCACCGAGGAAGGAACAATCATCAAGAAACAATACAAGAGGCGCACTTTGCAATTGGTGGGACTGAGATACTATGTCTGTTTCAGAATCCGTCGTTTTCTTTCCAAACAGTATCGTAGTAACCTGTTTGGAAAGAAAATCTCCTAAGACGGGATTCTACATACGACCAGACTACTCTTGTTGAGTGGCAGAGAAATACTTGTCCAACACCATCAGTGAAATGATGTCTTCGCGCTTCTTGTCCTTGAATTGTTTCACGTATTCATGGGCATGGCGTATGATCTCTTCCGCCTCGTCAGGGTGCTGCGTGTAGTAGTCCATCTTTTCTTCCAGATTGGAGAAGTCCGGTTTGACTTCTATATAATGATAGTCGGGGATAAGTTTGCCCTCCATAAACCATGTCTCGTAGGTCGGTTGGGGCATGACCGCAATCGAGTTGGAAGACATGATCCATTTCAAGTTGCTTGCCACGTCGTTGCCTTCAAGCGCCATGATGTATTTGTATTTGAGATGGTCGTAGATAGACATCTTTGCACATTTCCACTCGGGCTTCACTAAATCGATTGTGCCCACATCAAAGCGGGGATTTCCGAAAAAGTGTTTGACAAAGTCGAGGCGAATATCCTTTCCGCCAATCTTGCCCCGAAAGATTGCCATGTCTTTCTTTTGGGCAAAGGGAATCTTGTCCTTGACGAAGATGAAGTGGCGCACCTTGTCCATTTTCATCAAGACAGAACATTGGTTGTCATTCCCAATGGGGCGACTCTTGGTGATAGACGGGATGTCTTCAATATGGGTGACATCGCCAGGCAGTAAATGCCAAAGCAAGTGGGAGTCGAAGCCTCGGGCATACTCCATCGTGTCGAGATAGTACACCTTCTGCCCAGTCATTGGCTGTTCTTTTAGCGAAACGGCTTTGCTGTTCCATTCCTCCAGATTGAGATGAAAACTCTGAGGGTCAAGTTTATTGTAGTAGTTCACCCGTTCAAGAATATATGGGTAGTCGCTTCTGTGTTTAGCCCTGTCAATCATCCTCTTCCGCCAAATTTGTCTTAGGCAGCGAGGAATGGACAAAAGGGTGTATTGTCTGATATAGTAGCAGAGCTTGTTATTCTTGCCACTATGCAATTTGTATCTGATTTTTTGGAGGTTCATAAGCTTTATAGGGGGAAAAGGTTGAGTACTTTTTCTATTATCGGAGCCATGTCGTAATATTTGTATTCGGCGAGTCTGCCGCCGAAAATAACATTCGGCTCTTTGTCGGCCAGGGCCTTGTATTTATTTGCCAATGCCGTATTCTGTTGGTCGTTGACAGGATAATAAGGCTCCATGCCGTCAGTCCATTCGGTGGAATATTCTCGTGAAATGACAGTTCGGGGATTGTCGTAGACTTCATTGCCGAACATTTCGAAATGCTTGTGCTCAATGACACGGGTATAAGGAACTTCTCTTTCCGTATAATTTACCACAGCATTACCTTGATAATTGGGTGTGTCAAGTGCTTCAGTCTCAAAGCGCACGGTGCGGTAGTTGAGTTTTCCGAGTTTGTAGTCGTAGAACTCGTCAATCTTTCCGGTGAAGACAATCTTGCTTGCCAAGCTTTCCCAATAGCTTCTGTTCTCAAAGAAGTCGGTGTCTACTTTTGTTTCTATACCATCCAACAGACCGTCAATCAACTTGTTGTATCCTCCAATGGGGATTCCTTGATATTTGTCGTTGAAATAGTTGTTGTCGAAGACCAGTCTGACGGGCAGTCGCTTGATAATGAAGGCAGGAAGTTCTGTGCATTTCCGTCCCCATTGCTTTTCAGTATAGCCCTTGATCAGTCGTTCGTAGATATCCTTGCCGATTAATATTTGCGCTTGCTCTTCCAAGTTGCGAGGTTCGGTCACGCCGTCTGCTTTCATCCGGGCCACGGCTTCTGCCTGTTGCTCTGCTATTTTCGCTTGCGCAGCTTCTGGTGTCGTCACACCCCACATCTGGTAGAATGTATTCATATTGAAGGGCAGATTGTAATATTTCCCCTGATAGTTTGCTACAGGAGAATTGGTGTAGCGGTTGAACTCCACCATAGAATTCACGAAATCCCATACTCGCTTGTTGGATGTATGGAAGATGTGGGCGCCATATTTATGTACGTTGATCCCTTCTATCTTTTCGCAGTAGACGTTGCCTCCGAGGTGGTGACGCTTGTCGATGACCAAGCATTTCTTGCCTTGTTTGTGGGCTAAGTGGGCAAAGGTTGCTCCGAAGAGGCCAGAGCCGACAATGAGATAATCGTATTTTGGCATAGCTTTTCTTATTTTCCCGCAAAGTTACGACTATTTCTCTGCAGCGGCAAATCTTTCAGAGATTTCTCCTATAGGAAGACCATTTGGCATCGGAGGCGCCCCGCCTTTTTGCGGTTATTCCCTCATAAAAGTGTATCCTTTCGGCAGATATTCCCTCATAAAAGTGTATCCTTTCGGCAGATATTCCCTCATAAAAGTGTATCCTTTCGGCAGATATTCCCTCATAAAATTGTATCTTTTCGGTAAATATTCCCTCATAAAAGTGTTGATATGGACGCGTATTCCTCATGATTTCCATGTTGGGATTCCAAGACCAAGGATGGATGGAGAATGTGCCCTTGTTTGCAGCCAGAGCGTTCCTCTTGTCTGACGATTGAAAATAAAAAAGGCGATAGGCTTGCATGGTGTGAATTAATTTCCTATTTTTGCGAAGTTAAACTACTTCTTGCGTATGACAAAACACATTGAAATCAAGGAACTGGAGCAAGTGGTGATCCGCTTCTCGGGCGACTCGGGCGATGGTATGCAGCTTGCGGGCAACATATTTTCTACTGTTTCCGCTACGGTGGGCAACGGAATCTCCACTTTCCCTGACTATCCGGCTGATATTCGGGCACCACATGGATCGTTGACTGGGGTGTCGGGCTATCAGGTGCATATCGGCGAGGGCAAGGTCTATACACCGGGCGACCTCTGCGATGTGCTTGTGGCGATGAATGCCGCCGCTCTCAAAACACAGTATAAATATGCCAAGCCCACTGCCACCATCATTATTGATATAGACAGTTTCGGTCCTGACGATTTGGAGAAGGCGATGTTCCATTCTTCCGACTATCTCGCCGAGATGGGCATCGACCCCGATAGGGTGGTGGCATGCCCCATCACCAAGATGGTCAAAGCCTGTCTCGCCGACAGCGGGATGGACAACAAGGCGGTGCTGAAATGCCGCAATATGTTCGCCTTGGGACTGGTGTGTTGGCTCTTCAACCGCGACTTGAAATTGGTAGACGACTTCCTTCGGGAGAAGTTCGCCGCCAAACCGGCTGTGGCAGAGAGCAACATCCGGGTGGTGCGTGCCGGCTATGACTATGGACACAACACCCAACAGTCGGTGCCCTCGACTTATCGGGTGAAATCACACCACAAGGACAAGGGACGCTACATGGACATCACGGGCAACAAGGCGACTGCCTACGGACTGATTGCCGCCGCTGAGCGTGCCGGGCTGAGGCTCTACCACGGTTCCTATCCCATCACCCCAGCCACAGACATCCTCCATGAACTGGCAAAACACAAGAGTCTTGGCGTCATCACCGTGCAGGCGGAAGACGAGAT
>JBNMIE010000069.1:0-12935 GCA_050873125.1 Prevotella sp. | reverse complement strand
TTCCGCTTCCATTCTCTTCTTTTCCTCTTCGCTCCAGTCCATATCCGACATTTTCTCTTCCTGTTTGTCCTTCATCCATTCTATTTCCCCGAGTAGATTTTCTTTCTCCTCATCCTGGTCTTCAATCTCTTCCTTCAGGATTTCCGACAGTGTCTCTTCAAATATTTCATGGACTTTAAACAAGCGCCTGAAGATGTCACTGAAATAATCTTCGATATTCGGGATTTCCGGTACAAGTAGATTGCGTGTAGCAGAACTTATAGATATCTCCCCCGAGGAAACACGAGTGTAAAGTGTGACGCCCAAGCCTTTCTCATTGACTCTATTTACAGCCTCCAGTACCCTTTTCTCCTCTTCATAAATGCCTTTCTCTATGTCAGAATATTTCTTCCACTCCCTATCGTAAAGCGTAAAATACCTGTCTTCTGTCGACACCTTCAAACAATACTCGTTTTCAGTCGGCACCTTCAAACACATGTCTTCGCCCAGAAACTGAAAATCATAGCACTCCCAGTCGTATGGACACGCTTTTATACGGATGTTCATTTTCTGTAGCAAGTTCATGCATAGTTGATTCGTCCTTATATGTATAGGGTATGGATTATCCTTTTCCTCTCCTTCGGTTTCCAAGAGGGTTTCGTCATCTTCATCCCAATGGACAACATTTTCCTTACACCAAAAATATACAGCCCAGCACAAGACCAGAAGCCCCACCACTACTAAGACGAAACTCAGCCATGGCTTTATATCCACACACAGCAGGGCAAGTGTTGTGACCAGGACAAGGAACACCCCTACAAAAAATCTTTTCATACACGTTTGTTTTAGTTTATACTTCTGTCAGTGCCATGGTTGATTGCTCTTCTTGGCTCTTACCTTTTGCAAAAATAATGCAAATCGTGAGGAAAAAGAAATAAATCGGACCATTTCTTTTCAAGTTTTTCGCCAAAGAAATGTCATTCTGCCACATTTACTCATATTTGGTTAGAAATCAGCCGGTTACGGGTGACAGATAACGGATGGCAGAATCTCCATTTGTCACCGCAAAAAGACAGTCTGGAAACAAGGAACAAAAAGTTCAAAAATCGGAAACGGCGGCTGAACTTTTTGTTCACCGGCGCTGAACTATTTGTTCAAGACCTGTTTCCGCTTTTTAAACGTCTTTCCATGGCAAACAAACCATACTATACGGGTCGAAAACCGAGGGTGGCAGATGGTGACAATTGGTGCAAAACATCTGCAACCCTTAACAAGCTAATAATCAATCGATTATACGCAAGGTGGCAAAAGTTGCAAATCTTCTGCAAACATTTTCATATAAGAAGGAAAAACTGAAGGGGGAAAAGGTTGGAAAGAACGGAATACCTGAAAAAGAAATCAGACAGTCTCAAGGACTGAGTGCCTTGAAACTGTCTGATGAAAAGTTTTATTTAGTAAGAATAACCGTCATTCTGCTTGTACAAGCCTTGGTGAACGGCATTGTACTGGTTCTGAGGAATCGGATAGAGATAGTTCTTAATGTTATCAACATTTGTTCCATCAGGATTGTTATAACGGTCGAACATGGCTTTAGTATCTTCCTTCCACTCGCCATAACGAATCTCGTCGAACCAGCGGACACCCTCGTCAACCAATTCCAAACGACGCTCACGCTTGATGTACTTCATAGCCTCTTCCTTAGAGTTAGCTGTAGGCTGATCCATACCAGCACGCTCACGAATCTTGTTCACATAGCTCATGGCACCTGTATAGTCACCATCTTCAGCAAGAAGCTCAGCATAGAGCAACATCATGTCCTCAAGACGGAGAACAGGATAGTTGGTTGGCCAATCATAGTAGTTGGAACCTACTTGTGAATCGTCGAAGGTGATGCCCAAAGCAGCGAGTTTTGGCTTGGTAGGCACAAGCTTCAGACAGATGGTCTTCTGATAAACCTCGTGGGTCTGACCGTCCTCATCGGTAAATGTGCCTTTCTCGTTTGCGTAGCCTGCATAGTTCTTTTCTGCAGCCTGCTCCTCCAAAGTACCGAAGCCGAGACCACGCAAATCTTGGTGGTTGTTCTTCTCATACTCGTAAGCCAAAGTCTTTTCTACCCAAACCGAGTTACCCATCAAGCGGACAGATGTTTGTGAAGGAGCCAACTCTGGAGTGGCATTGAAAATCACATAGTTTTTCTTTTCGTTCAGACGGTGCTGGATAGCGAAGATGGTGTACTTGTTGTAATAGTCGCTACTTGGCATCCACTGTTTCTTCCACTCTGTGATATTCGGAGCCCAATAAGCATTGCCATTGGCGGCGGAATAGTCAAGAATTTCCTTGAGCAAGGTCTTGGCGGAAGCCTTGGCAGCAGTATCGTTGAAAGGATAGCCTGCCAAAGTCATATAGGTACGTGCCAGCATGGCTTGAGCAGCCACCTTGTCTGCACGGCCAGAACCTGCAACGGTAGCGCCATTGCCATCCACCAACTTTTTCTTATATGGCAGAAGGTTGATAGCCTCTGTCAAATCTGGGATAACCATTTGGTCGAACACCTCGCGGGCTGTGGACTGACCAATTTGCTTGGATTCTTCCGTTGTGACAGGCTTGTTGATGATAGGCACATTGCCGAAGAAACGCGCCAACTCCAAATAAGACCAACCACGCATGAAGAGTGCCTCACCTTTAAATTGCTTCTTGGCATCTTCAGACGAGAATGTGACATTGTCTATTCTTGACAACAACACATTGGCATCATAGATGGTCTTGTAAAGCAAGTTCCAAGTGTCGTTGAAAGTGGAAAGGTTCCAGGTAGCACGGAATGTGCCAATCTCTGAGTATTCACGCAATCCGTTAGGACTTGGATCAACCCAGATGTTGTCTGAACGATATTCCGACATGAGCAGATAGCCGTTGTAGTCAAGCATCTGCATGTCTGAATAGAGACCTACTACGCCCTGATCTATCTGTTTCGGGGTTTTATAGAATGCCTCTAATGGAAGCAAGTCGGATGGAGGGGTGTTCATATAATCGTCACTACATGACACGCAGGCCAATGTGAGTGCTCCCATCCATAATATATTTCTCAGTTTAAACATATTCTTTAGATTTTAAGGGTTGGTTTAGAAGTTGATGTTGATACCGAAGGTGAATGTGCGAGACAATGGGTAGCTACTGTAGTCAAGACCCAATGCGCTCTGTCCACCAGGAGAGGTGCTGGATGCTGTGTTGGCTGCCTCAGGAGAATAACCACCATAGTAGTTGTTCCAGCAAGCGAGGTTCTCAACAGAGAAGTATACACGTGCGTAAGAAAGAATCTTAGGATTGATTGGCAACTTGTAGCCAATGGTCAAGTTCTTGATGCGCAGATAGTCTGAAGAGTAGAGCCAACGAGAGTCGAGTGTGGCACCGGTTGTCGTGCTGAGGATGTAAGGAGTCTTGCCGTCGCCGGTTTCTTCCTCGCTCCACCAAGCGTTTCTCCAGCGGCCCATCACATTGGTGTTTGCACCCATGCTTGGACGGTCGTTAGCGCGACCGAACACACCGAAGATCTTACCACCTGTCTGGGCTGTCAAGAGGATAGAAGCGTCGAAGTCTTTCCAGTGGAAGGTGTTGGTCATACCGAACACGAACTTAGGAGTAGGCTGACCGAGGAAGTCCTTATCCTTGGCGTCAAAGTCACCACTGTTGTCAACGTCGCGATAGCGGATGTCACCTGGCTTGATTTGCTTGCCCTCGAAGGTCACTTTCTTGCCACCATGGGCAGCGCTGTATGCGTCGATTTCTGCCTGATTCTTCCATACACCGACAGCATCATACATCCAGAAGGTGTTGATTGGTTTGCCTACCATCAGGACATTGGAGTAGTTGCTGCCCTGGAAACCAGAGTAAACAGGAGTGTTGTCAACACCCAGCGACTTCACCTCATTCTCGTTGTAAGACATGTTGAAAGAGGTATCCCACTTGAACTGACCTGTGAGGTTACGTGTATTCAACTCAATTTCAAATCCGTGGTTGTTGATGTCACCCAAGTTGTCCCAGATTCTGTCGAAACCTGAAGCACCTGGAGTCGGAACCTGATAGAGCAGGTCGGTAGTCTTCTTGGTGTAGTAGTCAAGAGAGAGCTGGATGCGGTTCTTCAAGAACGCGAGGTCGATAGCGATATCGGTACTCTTTGTCTTCTCCCATCCGAGGTCTGGATTTCCAAGAGAGTTGGAATAGTAGCCCATCAAACCACTATATGTAGTACCTGTCAAAGTAGGATAAGCGGCGGTATTGCTGATGTTGTTGTTACCAGTCACACCATAGCTTACTCTCAGTTTCAAAGTGTTCCACCACTTGAGGTTCCAGTTCTTGAAGAACTTCTCATTGGATACCAACCATCCGGCAGAGGCTGCGGGGAAGACACCCCACTTGTTGTCTGATCCGAAGACAGAGCAACCATCAGTACGCAAGCTGGCAGAAACCATATACTTCTCATCGAAGTTGTATTGCAGACGACCGAAGAAAGAAGTCAACTTCTTAGGAGTCATCTCGGTCACGGTGTTGGTCTTTACACCAACCTTTGAGCCATCGAAAGAACCCTGGATTACATCGTTAGGGAATGGGCCCTGGAAGTTCTGGTCTGTAGAGTATCCTACGCTGGTCTTCTCGGCAGAAGCACCGAGCATGGCATTGAAGTTGTGATATTTGCCAAGTGTGAAGTTGTAGTTGGCTACAGCCTGCATCAAGGTTTCCCAAGAGCGAGATGTCTGATGACGGCCTGAAGAAGAATAGCCCTCACCTTTCGACCAGTTCTTGGAAGCCATTGTAGTATTGTAAGAGTTGGCATCCTTGTCATAATACTGGGCTGCACCTGTGAACTCAACGCTCAAATCCTTGATAGGAGTCACGCGAACGAAACCATTGGCTGCCAATTTCATGATGCGGCTCTGGCTGGTGTTGTTGTCCATATAATAGGTAGGACTGGAAGCACTACCTGCCCAAAGATAATAAGAGTTGCCATTGGCATTGGTGATATAGCCTACTCCAGGCTCAGACACTGGCACCGAGGTCAATACCTGGTGAGACTGAGAGTCCTTACCGTTAACCATACCAGAACCGTCGTTCACGATATAGGTAGGAGCAAGGTTGATGCCCACAGTGATGTATTTGTTGATCTTAGACTCCAACTTGGTGCGGAGAGAGAAGCGCTGGTAGCCTGTGCCACGAGCGATACCGTCCTGCTTCATGTAGCCACCGGAGAACATATAATTGGTGCGGTCTGAACCACCTGTCACATTGATGTTGTAGTCCTGGATGGCGGCATTGCGATAGAACTCATCCTGCCAGTCGAGCAAGCAGAGCTGCTCGTCGGTAGCCTCATAAGTGTGGGCATCGCGGTCAGCCTGGCTCAGATACTGGAACCAACGGTTGTCGAGAATAATATTGTAGTCGTCCTTTGTCAGACCCAGATTTCTCAAACGGGTAGCGTTGTCATCCTTGATGCTGGCATTGGCAACTTTCTTGCTGGCTGCCTGCTGCAGATAACGGGCATCGTTGAACTTCATGCGGAATTCCATCCACTCAGTAGCGCTCAACACATCGAGTTTCTTCTCCTGATGCTGCCAACCGAACTGGGCGTTGAAAGAAATCTGTGGCTTGCCACTCTTACCCTTACGGGTGGTCACCATTACGACACCGTTGGAACCACGTGAACCGTAGATGGCTGCAGAGGCAGCGTCTTTCAACACTTCAATGCTCTGGATATCGGCAGGGTTGATACCGCTCAAGTTGTCCATTGGCACACCGTCCACCACATAGAGAGGGTCGGAACTGGCGTTGACAGAAGCGGCACCACGAACACGGATTTGCATGTCGGAACCTGGCTCACCAGTGGTGGTTCTCACCTGCACACCTGCCAACTGACCCTGGAGGGCTGTCTCGGCACGTGCCAAGGTACGGTTCTCGATGCCTTTGGCGTCCATCTTGGAAACGGCTGCGGTCAATGTGCTTTTCTTCACACTACCATAACCGATGACCACCACGTCGTCGAGCGTGGTGTTGTCTTCTTGAAGTACAATGTTGAAGGTGCTCTTTCCTTTCACCGGAACGAGCTGGGCCTTGTAGCCCACGTAAGTCACTTGAATTGTAGCGTTCTCAGGTACGTTCTTAATGGTGAAGTTACCGTCAATGTCGCTGACACCACCATTAGAAGTGCCTTTCACAATAGCGGAGGCTCCGATGACCGGCTCTCCATTACTGTCCACAATCTTACCTGTCACAGTCTTGGACTGGGCGAAAGCACTCATGCTGATGACCAATAGCAAAGCTAAGGTCAGCACTCTATGGGAAAATCTTTTCCACACAAGCGCCGAAGCATGCTGGTTTTTGGTTTCTTTGCTCATAAATTTGGTTTTAATTTAGTTGTTATTGGTATTACTTATTTTTCACGTTTTATCAGTTCTCAATAGATGCGGTATACGTGTAGGTATCGGTTTACAAATATAGGTAATTGTTCGTTTCGGAGGCAAAAGTAAGATAAAAAATGATAACAAGCAAGAAAAAGAAACTTTAATTTTTGACATTCAACATGAATATTTAATACGCATTATAAAAGGCGGACTCACCAAGAGCCCGCCTTTTACACGCATTAAATATCTTAATGTTTCTTATTCTGTTAAAAACTTCCTTACGTAAACGTTTTCATTGGATTTTGCTTTCAACATGTAAGTTCCGCGAGGCAAGTCGGGAAGCTGCACCAGTTGACTGCCCTCCACCCGTTTTTGCCAGCAAAGTCGACCGCCAAGGTCAAATACTGCCAGGTTGACCGTCTCACCGGAAGCCACATCTGTGCGCACACGATTTCCACTCTCAAGAGTGATCCAATCATCGTGGTCGGCAGTCACATTCTTGATGGCTGTAGCCTGTGCCACATAGTCGGGCAGATAGAAGCCCAAGTGAGGTGGTTGATTGTAAGCTGCGTTCTGCCAAGCAATGGCCAAACGATAGGTGTGGTCGTGCATCAGCGTGGGGACACGATACTTGGTGGTCTCGCTCGATGAGAAGATGTTGAGGGTGCAGGAGTCTTGGCTATTCCACATCACTATCTCCTCTCGCCAGTCGCCATAAAGGTCGGCAACAAGACAAGGAGTGGACTTAGTGCTGTTGCAAGAGGCGGAATGACCAAAACTCAGTACATTGGCTCCCATGGACAAGGTGTAACTTTTACGGTCGTAGTTCATCAGATTCGTACCATCCAACAGGTCATCCTTCAAGTTTCCGCCCCAATAGCAACGGAAATTCATGGATGGAGTGCTGACTCCCGACAAATACTGACCATTCACGGCACTGCGGGGTGTGCGGTCGTTGGCAGACCAGAACTCAAAGCCACGACGGTCGGGCAAGATGTCGGCTGCCAATCCACGGCCATTGTCATTGCTGCCAGTCTCATAGTAGATGACCTCACCGGTTGCGGCGTCATGAATATCCCAGCCATAAGGACTCTCCTCGTGCACAGTGAACACTTGCAGACCGGGACGGTCTGGCATCAGTTTGCTCAGGTGCATGGCATCACCATGGCCCCACCCTACAGCATAGAGCAAGCTTCCATCATCGTCAACGGCTGCCGAACCATAGATGATTTCATCCTTGCCGTCACCATCCACATCGGCACACGAGAGGTTGTGGTTGCCATTGGCATAGAGGGTGCAGCTCTTGCCGCTGTTGCCGGTATTGCTGTTGTAGGTCTTGGTGGTCTTGTTGCCATTGGCATCCGTCACGACAACCTTGTTGGCAGACTCGGAAGCGTGAAGCCACTTGGTCTTCAACTTCTGACCGTCGAAATCCACAGCCCACATATAGGCATAGGTATAGTAGCCACGGCACATTACAGCCGAAGGGTTCTTGTCTTGTCCGTCGAGATAGGCCACGGTGGCAAGATAGCGTTCGCCACGATTGCCATAGTCGGTGTCGTTCTTGCCTCCAGGTCTCCAATTCTTAGAAGGTGCGGCCTCACCACCCAATCCGCCATTACGGTTAGGATTATAATATATGGTGTGCACAGCCTTGCCCGTCTCGCCATTGAACACGGTGAGCCACTCCTGTCCTCCACTCATCTTTCCTTGGTTGGAGCCAGAAGTGTAGCGCCAGTCCTTCGTGTTGTTCACATTTTTGATTTTATCGTCATCGGCTGCCGCACTGACATAGGCACCAGCACCGTCGATGCTGCCCGGAGCAGTCTTGCAGATCATCTCCGCCTTGCCGTCCCCGTCAAAGTCATAGACAAGGAATTGGGTATAGTGGGCACCGGCACGGATGTTCTTGCCAAGGTCTACCCGCCACAATTTCTGACCGTTGAGTTTATAGCAGTCGAGATAGACGTTGCCAGTATAACCGCCCTGTGAATTATCCTTGGAATTGGTCGGATCCCATTTCACGATCAGTTCATACTGTCCATCGCCATCCACATCGCCCACACTGCAGTCGTTGGGGCGATAGCTATAGGCCTCACCTGCAGGAGTTTTACCACTGGCTGGACGGTCGAGCTTAAGGGTATTGAAATAAGAGGAAATAGAGGAAACATTGGGGGATGTCTCTATCACCTGTCCATTGAGCACCGTTTGCACCTGGTACTGGTGGACAGTAGAGATATTGTCTTGATAATAGGTGACATTGGCAATGCCGCTCTTAATCAAGGTGCCATCACGCAGTACGTTGAAGGTAACGTTTTTGTCATCGGTTCCCAACAGACGCCAACTGATAAAGTTCTTGCCCGTTTTTCCTTTGAACGCCACCACGCCACGGTCGAGTTTCTCCATCTGGCTGGTCGGCGTAATCCATTGGGCATGCGCTCCACCTACAGCAAGGGCCAGCGCAAATAAGGAGGTTTTGATTCTTTTATTCATTGGTTTAATTTTGGTTTTATTTAGGGAAAGACATTAGCCTTGTATCATCACGAACAAGGCTAATGTCTTGATAAGAAAGTTTTCTATATATAATAAGGTAGAAGGAAGAACGTTAAGGCATAGCCTTCAAGCCTTCCCATCTCACGTTCCAGTTGCCGTCTTGCGGGAAACCTGGATTTGGATTTGTCGCTCCATCCCATCCGGCACACATCATCGCCACAGCCATGAGATAACCACCATTTCCTGGCAGATACAGACGGAGACGGCCGTCCTGATAGTTGTGACCACTGACAAGGTAGGTGTTCTTCTGCTCTTTCATCAAGAGGGCACCCACGGCGTTCTGCGGTTCACCCATACGGGCTGCACACATAGCCATCATCGGATAGTCCCAACCCCAAGAAGTGTCCCACTTCCAGTTCTTCCAGATCCACTTCTCGGTGTTCTTCATGATGTCGAGGTTCACCTGCTTGCTGTTGTAAGGCAGCAGTCCCACGGCACCAGTCACAGCAGGATGGTCGCTGAACATGCGCTCATTGGTATAGGAATCGGGCTGTGTCTCGGCAGCGAGATAGAGGCTATCCTTGAAAGCGAGCGGAGAAATCTTGTTGATGATGTCGTCCCAATGGGCATCGCGCTTTTTACCCATGCGCTCACGCCACTGCTGGGCAATCTGCAAGGCACAATGCCAATAGCTCAATTCAAACGGAGGGTTCACCGTTGTAGCAGCGGGCAGAGTCTCCTGAGCTGCGATGCAACCACGAAGGATGTAGCGGTCGTGCTGCTTGTCGTATTCGGCAAAGTCGCCCATGAACTCAGCAGTCTCGTCCACCAAGCGCGCATACTTCTGCAACACTTGCGGTGTAGGGTTGGCACGGTAAAGGAGTTCGGCCAAATAGATAAGGTGTGGCTGCTGCCAAATCAAGAAGCTTCCCACACTTGAGGGAGCCTCTCCCGCATCGGGATCGGTCATCTTCATCCAGCGCACACCCTTGAAGCCTTGACGCTCGGCAATCTTGCGGGCATTGTTCTCAGCCTTGAAATACCAAGAGAGGGAACGGTCGAGAAGCTCAGGATGGCCCCAAAGGGCGAACTGCGCCTGGTGCCACAAGATCATCTCGAGGTGGAACTTGCCAAACCAAGAGTTGTAGGTCAAGCCTGTCTCTTGTGGAGGAGTGTCACCGGCATCCTGAATGGCAAGAAGATACTGGCTCAAGACTACACGACGCTCCATCTCCTTGGCACGGGGATCCTTACAAGCGCCGAAGTCGGCCATGCCGCCTTTCTTCCAATAGCCCTCCCAATAAGTCTTGCTTTCATTTTCCACTTGGGCAAAGGTTTTCTCTACCTTGGAGGGTTGCTCTGAATATTCGCAAGTGAGGCTCAAGTCCTTGCCTCCAGCCACAAGCTGGTAGCGGTTCTTGCCGGTCTGCTTGATGCTTGCCTTACCCTGCCAGCGCACGGTCACATAGTAGACAGTGGCGTCAATAGTGCGTTTGAGGGTAGCAGAATTGGCGGTTTTGCCCACAAGGGTTGTGCTGTGCAGATTGTCTTTTGTCCAATCACAGGCATCATCACTGTGTCCACCTGTGGGATAAGGGAATCGCAGGTCAACCGCAATCTTGCCGTTGGAGGTGATGTGTGTGGCAATCATGTCCTCCCCAGGATCGCAAACGGTCTGCACCTGATAGGTCTTTCCCTTATATGTAAAACGGCTGTTGATTTCGCCTGCCCACATGTCAAGGATCTGGTCGATATTCTGAATGGCTTTCGGATCAGTTCCCAAAGAAAGGCCGAGGGTGCCGAGATGAAGACGATGAGGATTCACACGATACCAATCACCGGCAGCTTTGGCGCGCTTGTTGTCCTTTACCTGTGTGGCATAAGGCTCCTTGCGGCCACGGCCAAAGTCGTAATACTTCCAACTTTCCTCTTCCTTGTAGTTCTCAGGATTCTTGAACGAGTGCCATCCCCAATCGCTCATCGTGCCGAGTGGCACACCCTTGCTGTATCTTTCGGGGAAAGACTGCAAGCCTGTTCCATCGACAGTCATGGCAAAGCCACCGTTTCCGACAGACAACGAACTGAGCGAGTCCATCTGTGTCACATGGGGATTGTTTCTCTCTACCACTGCCTTGCGGTCAATGCTCTGGGCGCTGATGCCCAAGGCAAAGAGCAAGCAAATGCTTACAAAAAGTTTTCTCATGTTTATGTTTTGGTTTTAATTGTTTCTAAATTCCACCCACCTGCATCTCGTCGTCTATCTTCTGACCTTTCTTGCCCATGGATTTGAGCTGGGCAATGATGCGTTTGTCGTGGCGGTCACGCTTTTTCGAGGCACCTGCCGTGCGGATGATTTCCTTCACGGTCTGCTTCACCGTGAGCAAGTCTTTGGCAGGGAAAGGCTCAAAGTTTGGCTTGTCCACCAATGTTGCCTTGGAGAAGCGGGTGATGGGTTGCGGCTTGAACTTCCCGTCCATGATGGTGTCCTGCACATTGCCCTGTTGATAAAGATGGTCTGAGGCCGTCCAAAGGTTGAAATAGCTGTCGGGATGGTCTGATGTCGGACCAGAGATGAAGACATTGTTCACCACGTCCTGATAGTGGTCGCGTTCGGAATGACCGCCCACAGCTCCGTTGTTGCAGTTATACACCACGTTGTTCACATACTGTATGCCACATTTCATCTTCGGGTTGCGGCTCTTGTTGTCCGCCCACAGGCAGCGTGCCACGGTCCATCGGTCGGTTTCATCGGTGATGGCGCCGAAGCGTTGGGGAGCGATGCCCTCGGCAATGATGCAATTTTGCCAGGTCACATTACGGCTCTGTTTGATATGGGCATTGTCCCATCGACCCCAAGAGATGGAGCAATGGTCTACCATCAACCCGTCCACATGGTCACAAATGAAAGTACATTTACCCCGTCCCATATTCATGCTACCCCGCATCCGGAGATAGCGAAGGATGACATTGTTGCCTTTCACCTGGAAAGTGCTGCCATAGACAGTGATTCCCTTGCCCGGTGCCGTCTGCCCCAAGACAGAGACGCTGTCCGCAACAATGATGCGTTCATTGGGCTTCAAACGGATGACTCCTTGCACGTCGAACACCACAATGCGGTGAGGTTTGCTCACGGCATCGGCAAGCGATCCGGGTCCGGAAGCGTTGAGGTTGGTCACATGCACGGTCTCGCCACCGCGACCTCCCGACACATATTTCCCAAAGCCCATGGCTCCGGGGAATGCCAACTCTTGGGCACAGACTGTCCCCACACTGAGCAGGCTTATCATTAGAGCGAACACCAGTCCGCCAAGTCTCATCTTTTTCATTTGTGTTATGGTTTAATCTTATGACGGCAAAGTTAATACACATTATATATATACGTCATATAATTTTGTTCACGCATATATCTTTTCGTACAAAATCCACAAAAAGCAAAGCCCGCCAAAGGATACGAAATCCTTTGGCGGGCCTGACTATATAGATTTACTTCACTACATTTATTTCATCACCTTGCGAACGATAACCTTGCCATTATCCATGGTAGCACGCATGATGTATATGCCACCAACAGAAGGATTGGCAACGAGTCCGCCCTTGAGGTCGTAATACTGAATGCGGACTGGCACACCGCCTGTTGCGGCATTGTCAATACCTGTGCTGTTTGACAAATAGTATTCAAGTGCAATGATATAAGCTTGTGCCTCACCAGTGTTCTTGAATGTCAATGTCTCACTCACACTCGGTAATGTAAAGGTGACATCATCGGGATCCGTGACAGTAGAAGTCAAACGGAGCTCTGTGGTCTCATCCTTAGCATATTCCTTGCCTGCCACATTAGACCACCATGTAGGACGGTCTGAGGAGTTTTTACTGGTATAACTCCAAATGCGCATCTTGGTTACCTTGGCATTCTCAGGCAAGAATATGGTATTCTCTGTCTGGTTACTGCCAACAATAGGTGTACGTTGTATTTCCTCCCCCTTGTACTCCACAGTCATCTTCGGATTTGAACTTCCCTTTGTATAACTCTTGGCGAGATTGCCGGTGATGACCATAGAGAAGCCTGCAGCCTCA
>JBNMIE010000068.1:0-13443 GCA_050873125.1 Prevotella sp. | reverse complement strand
GCTACCGCCGCAACGGAACCTTCCGCGACAAGGAGTCGACCAGCAGCCAGGGACAGAACCATGCCTCCAACGCCAACAACTCCAATGTGTCGTGGACGCTGGACAACCTCATCTACTACAATCGTGACTTCGGACAGCACGCCCTGGGCTTGACCCTCTTGGAGAGTGCCACCAAATACCGCAAGGAGAACGCCAGCCTCGCCGCCAACGGCATTCCTTACGAGCCTTCCATGTGGAACGCCTTGGATAAATCGCAAATCTCTCAGCTCGCCGATTGGAGCACCGACCTCGTGGAGCGTCAGCTGCTCTCCTACATGGTGAGACTGAACTATGGCTTTGCCGACAAATACCTGCTCACCGTGAGTGGCCGTTGGGACGGTGCCTCACAGCTCGCTGAAGGCCACAAGTGGGCATTCTTCCCCAGTGCCGCCTTGGGTTGGAACATCAACCAGGAAGACTTCCTCAAGGATGTGGACTGGATCAGCCAGTTGAAACTGCGCCTCGGTGTGGGTGTGACGGGCAACTCTGCCATCGACCCCTACCAGACCAAGGGCGGCGTGGCATCGCTCTTCTATCCCTTCGGCAGCAGCCTCCAGCCGGGCTATGCTCCATCTGAGCCTATCGTGGCTGACGGCAACCTGCCGATGGCCAACACCGAACTGACTTGGGAGAAGACCACCCAGTGGAACATCGGTATCGACTTCAGTTTCCTCAAGGGACGCATCGGCGGTGTCATCGACCTCTACCGCTCGAAGACCAAAGACTTGCTCATGCAGATGAGCATCCCGTCCATCAACGGCTACAAGAACACTTGGGCAAACATCGGCGAGACCTCCAACAAGGGTGTCGACATCACGCTCAACACGGTGAACATCGTCAACAGCGACTTCAAGTGGACCACCTCTCTGAACGTGTCTTATCAGAAAGACAAGATTGACAAGCTCGCCAACGGCAAGGAAGACGACATCAACAACAACCTCTTCATCGGACAAGCCATCAACTCGCTCTATGACTATCAGTTTGGCGGCATCTGGCAACCGGAGGATGCGGAGATTATGGCGAAGTTCAACGAGAACGGCAACAAGTTCTCTGCCGGCATGGTGCGCCCTGTGGACCAGAACAAGGACAACCGCATCGACCCGAACAACGACCGCGTGGTCATCGGCAACACCAATCCACACTGGATTGCCGGCATGACCAACACGTTCACCTTCAAGGGCTTCGACCTGAGCTTCATGCTCTACGGCCGCTTCGGCTACAAGGTGAGCACCGGTGGCGAGTGGCAGGGCGGACGCTACATGCAGCGTGCCATCAACTACTATAACGAGAACAACCACCACTCGGAATACCAGAAGCCTATCTACAACATCGGCGGCGGCGACAGCTACTACAAGATTGTGGGCTACAAGAACGGTGGCTTCATCAAAGTGCGCAACATCTCGCTCGGCTACACCTTCCCCAAGAAGATGCTCAGTTCGCTCGGCGTGAGCAACCTGCGTGTGTATGTGCAGGCCAAGAACCCGTTCCGCATCTACTCCGCCGTGAAATTCCTCGAACTCGATGCCACCCAGGCCTACACTTCCAACTGGAACAGAGGATGGACCATCGGCTTGAATCTCGACTTCTAAATCTAAAAAAGAAAGGACACAACAATGAAACAGAACTATATATTAAGCGCACTGTTGCTGGGTTCGCTGTCGCTGACCACCGTGTCGTGCAGCGACTTTCTGAAAGAGGAGCTCACCACCAAGCGCAACACGGAATATCTGAAAACAGAAGAGGGCGTGGCCGACTTGTCTGTGGCGCTCTATGAGAACCTCCGTTTCCACTTCGCCAGAGAGAACTCTGTGGCGTTCACCCAAAACGGTGTCGACGAGTTCACCGTGGGCGGTGACGGCTCCAACGCCTCGTGGAACAGCTACGACGGCAACTATGGTCCCGCCGTCACGGGCAACTCCACCAAACAAGAGGACCTTTGGGACGAGATGTATGTGGGCATCAGCAATGCCAACCTGCTCATCCAGAACGTGGCGCAGGGCGGATTCACCAGCGCCGCCACCATGGAGCATCTCGGCGAAGCCTACTTCCTCCGCGGCTTCAACTACTACACGCTCGTGGCGCAATTCGGTGGCGTTCCCCTCAAGCTGACGCCAAGTTCTTCGCCCGAACGCGAGTTCACACGGGCTTCGGCGGAAGACTGCTACAAGCAAATCGTCGACGACTTGAAGCGGGCCTACGAGCTGCTGCCCGCCAAGGCATCCAAGACCGGACAAATCACCAAGGACGCTGCCGCCCACTTCCTCGCCAAGACCTTGCTGTCAAGAGTCAGCGAACGCAACGACGACTGGAACGCCAGCTACAAACAGCAAGACCTCACCGACTGCCTCAACTATGCGCAAGAGGTCATCAGCCACCGCAGCCTCGCTCCCGACTATGCCGACTTGTGGAACTACACCGGTCCCGACGGAGCCAACGAGAAGTTGGACGAGATTATCCTCGCCGCCCAGTTCAACGCGGACAAGTCGGGCAACACCGGCAACAGCTACAACCAGACCCACCTCTACTACATCTCCATCTACAAGGATCTGCCCTACATGAAGCGCGACATTCCCGGAGAGCGTGAGTATCAGCGTCTGCGCACCACCTATTACACCTACGACGTGTTTGACAAGGTGAACGACTCCCGCTTCTGGAAGAGCTTCAAGACCAAGGCTGCGGTCAACAATCCCAAGAACTCCACCTATTACAAGAAAGGCGACCTCGGTGTGATGTATATCATCAACAAGCCGGGCGACACCCGCTATGCCAAGGTGAGAATGAACGACGAGGTGGTCTACAGCAAGACCGGCAAGACCGTTCCTACCGTGTTTGTGGCTTATCCTGCCGACCAGAACCAGCGGGGCGACGACGCCCTGCTCTCGTTCACCCAGTTCTATCCGTCGCTGAGCAAGTTCATCGACGGCTATCGTGAGAGCGTCACCGACCGTGTGGGCACCCGCGACGGCATCATTGCCCGCCTCGGCGAGACCTATCTCATTGCCGCCGAAGCCTTGGTGCGCCAAGGAAAATACCAAGAGGCACTCGGCTATATCAACACGCTGCGCGACCGGGCCGCATACAAGCAAGGTGAAGATCGTGAACACCATGTGGACGGTGGTGCCGCCTACAAGGCTGGTGCCCCTGGCTACAAGGACAACGGAGAGAACACCTATATGGCGGAATGCTCCTACTACGAGTCGAACGGCATTGCCGAGACCACAGCGCCCACGAATCTGAAAATCACAGACATCCGCAACCTGCCGGCAGAAGACGAGGCCATCATCAAGAAGTTGGGCTACACCAGCGACTACGACCGCATGCTCTGCCTCGTGCTCGACGAGCGCACACGTGAGCTTTGCGGCGAGTTCCAGCGTTGGCAGGACTTGGCACGCACCAAGACCCTTGTAGCACGCGCCAAGGCCTACAACTCGATTGCCGCCGCCAACATCAAAGACTACATGGTGCTCCGTCCCATTCCACAAGCCTATCTCGACGGCATCCAGAAGAATGGACATGCCCTCAGCGCTGAGGAAAAGCAAGCGCAGCAGAATCCCGGTTGGTAATCGGTCTGCCCCACAATAACAACAAGCGTTGCCCCGCAGCCAATCCCTGCGGAGCAACGCTTTTGTTTTTCCCTAAAGTTCTTTTTGTCGCCAAGCAAATACGCCCACACGAGAAAGTTTCCTTTTTATCTACCACTTTTGCCACCCATGCCATATCTCACACACTATCAGCGACTTAACTGGTGGCAAATACACATTTCACTTGCCACCATCTGTCACCATCTACCACCACTTTCCAAGCATAAACTATGGGCTAAAGCCCCATCAGAATGCCGAAAACGAATCTGAACTATTAGTTCAAGGCGGTGGAACAAACAGTTCAGGCACCCTTTACATTTCTGAACTCTTTTTCTCTCCCTTCACAAGGGAACATTTGGGGTGACAGATAAAACATCCGCCACCCGACATCTGCCACCCATAGTAGCCACTCATTCAGCGAGTTACGCGAAAAGGTGGCAAAATGGCAAATAAAAAAGAAAAACTTTAGTCTGCGTCAATTAAGAGAGATGGTGACTCATAAAACCATCACTGTGAGGAGATGCGGCACTGAAAAAACGAGAAAGTCCCGGACTCGAGACGGCTGCAATGCCGAATCTGTCCAGGACGCTCTCTTTCTACAATTATATCAAAATGGTCTGTTTGAATAGGCTTGAGCTATTTCTCGTAGGCATCCTCATGAACACCCGCCACAGCTCTGCCGCTCGGATCGTTCATGTTCTTGAAGGCCTCATCCCATGCCAACGCCTCTGCTGTGGAGCATGCCACACTCGGCACACTTGGCACGGAGAGGGCGGCACTGTCGCTGGGGAAGTGCTCGGCGAAAATGGAACGGTAATAATACTCCTCCTTGTTGCGTGGCGGGTTGATGGGGAACCGCTCAGCAGCATGCGCCATCTCCTCGTCGCTCACTTGGTCAGACGTGATTTTCTTCAACGTGTCTATCCAACTATAGCCCACACCATCGGAGAATTGCTCTTTCTGACGCCATGCCACCTCCTCGGGCAGCATGTCGGCAAACGCCTCACGCACAATCTTCTTCTCGATGGTCTGTCCAGGGCACATTTTTGCCTCCGGATTGGTGCGCATCGCCACATCGAGAAACTCCTTGTCGAGGAACGGCACACGGCCCTCAACACCCCATGCCGACAGACTCTTGTTGGCACGCAGACAGTCGTAGAGATAGAGTTTGGACAGTTTGCGCACGGTCTCCTCGTGGAAAGCCCTGGCGTTGGGCGCCTTGTGGAAATAGAGGTAACCGCCGAAAATCTCGTCGGCACCCTCACCCGAAAGCACCATCTTGATGCCCATGCTCTTGATGACACGGGCCAGAAGATACATCGGAGTGGAAGCCCGGACGGTGGTCACGTCATAGGTTTCGATATAGTAGATGACGTCGCGGATGGCGTCAAGTCCCTCTTGGATGGTATAGTTGATTTCATGGTGTACGGTGCCGATATAGTCTGCCACCATACGGGCCTTGGCTAAGTCGGGGGCACCTTTCAGTCCGACAGCAAAGGAATGGAGACGTGGCCACCAAGCCTTCGTGGCGCCATCCTCCTCGATGCGCTTCTCCGAGAATTTCTCGGCGATGGCGCTGATGACAGACGAGTCGAGACCGCCACTGAGCAGCACACCATAAGGCACGTCGCTCATCAACTGGCGCTTCACCGCAGCCTCCAAGGCATCATGTATGTCGCTCACGCTGGCAGGATTGTCTTTCACATTGTCATAGTCAAACCAATCGCGCTGATAGTATCTCTTCATCTTGCCTTCGCGGCTCCAATAGTAGTGGCCGGGAAGGAAAGGCTCATAGCGGTCGCACTGTCCTTCCAACGCCTTCAGCTCACTTGCCACATAGACCTTGCCGTCGGCATCATAGCCGATATAGAGCGGAATGACGCCAATCGGGTCGCGGGCAATCAGAAACTCGTCCTTCTCGGCATCGTAGAGGGCAAAAGCGAAAATGCCACTCAAGTCTTCCAGGAAATGGATGCCCTTCTCACGATAGAGGGCAAGAATCACCTCACAGTCGCTTCCGGTCTGGAACTGATAGCGTCCGGCAAACTGGCGGCGGATGTCCTGATGGTTGTAGATTTCGCCATTGACAGCCAACACCTGCTTTTTGTCAGGACTGAACAAGGGTTGCTTGCCCGACTCGGGGTCGACAATCGACAGACGCTCGTGGGCGAGAATGGCTGAGCCACCACAATAAATGCCACTCCAGTCGGGACCACGGTGACGGATTTTCGCACTCATACGAAGCGCCTTCTGACGCAGTTCAGGAGTTTGCTCCTGGATGTTGAAGATAGATACTATTCCACACATATTCCTTTTGTTTAATTGTTTAAGTATATTTTTAGATGAAAAGTTATCGGAAGCGCAGTGTCTTCCGATAACTCTTTGGGTTGAAGTGTACTATCAAGAATTTAGTTGTAGCATGACTCTCCATGCTCGTAGATGTCGAGACCTTCCTCCTCAATGCGCTTGTCAACACGGAGACCGGCAAACTTCTTGATGCTCCAGAAGAGGATGATGCCGGCTACGATTGCCCAAAGGTCAATGCAGAGGATGCCGAGGCACTGTGCGCCGAAGAATCCGAAACCGCCACCATAGAGGGCACCGCCATCAACGGCGAAGAGACCGGTCATCAAGGTGCCGAAGATACCGCACACACCATGCACAGAGCTGGCACCTACAGGGTCGTCGATATGGAGTTTGGAGTCGATAAACTCAATGCTGAAGACCAGGATGATACCGGCAAGGGCACCGATGATGAGTGAGCCAAGCGGTGAAACGAGGTCGCAACCAGCCGTGATGGCCACAAGTCCGGCAAGCACACCGTTGAGGGTGAGCGAGAAAGAAGGTTTGCCATACTTGATCCATGTGGTGAACATGGTGGCAAGACCGCCGGCAACGGCCGCAAGGTTGGTGGTGAGGAACACGTGGGAAATGGCCACACGGTTCACTTCACCTGAAGCGGCAAGCTGTGAGCCAGGGTTGAAACCGAACCATCCAAACCAGAGAACCATCACACCGAGGGCGGCAGCCATCAAGTTGTGGCCCGGAATGGCACGGCTCTTGCCGTTCTTGTCGTACTTGCCAAGACGGGGGCCCAGGAAGATGGCACCCACAAGGGCGAGCACACCACCGACAGAGTGAACGATGGCAGATCCGGCGAAGTCGTGGAATGTGGCACCGAATGTCTGCATCATGAACGAGGAGGCATCGCCATTGCAAAGCCAACCACCACCCCATGTCCAGTGACCTTCCACAGGATAGATGATCAAGGAAATGAAGAATGAATAGATGCAATACATCGAGAACTTGGTGCGCTCTGCCATGGCACCCGACACGATGGTGGCGGAAGTGGCACAGAACACGGTTTCAAACACCAAGAATCCTTCTGTCGGCAGACCTGCCGCATTGGTATAGAAGGAGAGGTCGCCGAAGTTAGGCATACCGATAAAGCCCGCTCCATTGCTGCCGAACATGAATCCGAAGCCCACGAACCAGAACAAGACGGAGCCTATCATAAAGTCCACAAAGTTTTTGAAGAGGATGTTGGCAGTGTTCTTACTGCGTGTAAAGCCCGCCTCGCACAAGGCGAAACCTGGCTGCATGAAGAACACGAGCATCGCTGCAAGCAGCATCCATACTGTATCTACGCTGATGCCTAAATCGGAAACGCTCTTCGCAACGTCTGCCACCGATTCGGCTGCCAAAAATAATGTCGTCATAATCTTAATCTTTTAGTGTTGTGTGTTGTTATTATCCCTAATCTCTCTCTTCTCTCTCACGATGTTTATTTCTCCTGCTCCGCATTATACAGGGCGATGTCGCCACGCTCTCCAGTGCGGATGCGGATAGAATCGTCTATCGGGATAATGAAAATGCGGCCGTCACCAATCTCTCCTGTGCGGGCGGCTCCCTGAATGGCAGCTACCGTCTTCTCCACATTCTTGTCGCGGACAACAATGCTGATGAGCACTCGCTCGATGCTACTGGTGTCGTACATCACACCACGGTAGATTCTGGCCTGACGCATCTTGCCTTCGCCTCGCACATCATAATAGGAGAACCATTCGATGTCGGCAGCAAGAAGGGCTTCCTTCACATCCTCAAATCTCGTCTTACGGATGATAGCTTCAATCTTCTTCATGTTTACCTCTCTTTTCTTTTTTATTGGTTAATACTGTTTCCGATAACCTTTTGTTATGTTTCGCTTGCAAAAGTACAACATTTTGTCATTACAAAACTAATATTAAGCACATTATGATACAACAAAATATTACTGTCTTTCATATTGTAAAGAGTCGGCTCTATAGCGTTTACATATTGTAAGGAAATAAAAGCCAAAATACTACAATTTGATATTTTATGCAAAAATATACATGAAAATGCCATGAATATTATTTGGAACTAAACAAAATGTTGTACTTTTGCAAGCGTAATAAAACAAAAAGCAAACATCAACAATAAAAGGAAAGCAATATGGCACAGACAGTCAAGTTCACCAAGATGCACGGAGCGGGAAATGATTATATATATGTAAATACATTATTATATAATATACCGGATCCAAACGCCACCTCCATCAAATGGAGCGACCGGCACAAAGGCATTGGCAGCGACGGTCTGGTGTTGATTTGCAAACCTACAAGCATGAGAGCTGACTACCGGATGCGCATCTTCAATGCCGACGGCTCGGAAGCGATGATGTGCGGAAACGCGTCAAGATGCATCGGAAAGTATCTCTACGAAAGAGGACTGACGACCAGCACAAGCATCCGGTTGGAAACGCTGTCGGGCGTGAAGACGCTGAACCTGCACCTGAGTGAAGACCACAAAAAGGTGGAAAGCGTGACGGTCGACATGCTGGAGCCGCAGCTGGAGAACAGCCAGCAATATGCGCCGGAAGGCGATGGAGTGCTAAAAGCCGCATTCCGTTCGTTCAAGGGAACATTCGTCTGCATGGGCAATCCTCACTTTGTCACATTCGTGGATGACATCGACGACATCGACATAGCTCGTTTCGGCAGCATCCTCGAATACGACAAGAGCTTTCCCGAGCGTTGCAACATTGAGTTTGCCCAGGTGTTGCCGACCGGTGAAATCAGAACCCGCGTTTGGGAAAGAGGCAGTGGCATCACCATGGCTTGCGGCACAGGCGCCTGCGCCACAGCAGTAGCAGCCTCCGTGACCCACCGCAGAGGCCGCACAAGCGACATCAAAATGGATGGAGGCACACTGCATATCGAATGGAGCGAGGCTGACAACCACGTGTATATGACCGGACCCGCGGCATTCGTCTTCGACGGCGAGATAGAATTGTAACGACAAGCAAGAAACTTATAAACAACAATAAAAGAGGAACAAGATATGGCATTAGTCAACGAACACTATCTGAAACTGCAAAAGAACTATCTGTTTGCAGACATAGCGAAAAAGGTAAACGCATTCAAGATATCACACCCCAAGGCCAAGGTCATCAGCCTGGGAATCGGCGATGTGACCCGTCCACTCGCCCCGGCAGTCATCGACGCCATGCACAAGGCTGTGGACGAGATGGCTCACAAGGAGACCTTCCATGGATATGGTCCGGAACAGGGCTACCTCTGGCTGCGCGAGGCTATCGTGAAAAACGATTTCCTGCCCCGTGGCATCCATCTTGACCCAAGCGAGATTTTCGTCAACGACGGTGCCAAGAGCGACACGGGCAATATCGGCGAACTGCTCCGCTGGGACAACAGCGTGGGCGTGACCGACCCTATCTACCCGGTCTACATCGACTCCAACGTGATGTGCGGCAGAGCCGGTGTGCTCAAAGACGGCAAATGGAGCAACATCACTTACATGCCCTGTCTCGAGTCGAACAATTTCGTGCCTCAGATTCCTGACCACAGAGTAGACATGATCTACCTCTGCTACCCCAACAACCCGACAGGAACGGTCATCACCAAAGAACAACTGCGCAAGTGGGTGAACTACGCCATCAAGAATGACACCATCATTCTCTACGACGCTGCCTACGAGGCCTATATCACCGACCCGGAGATTCCACACTCCATCTATGAAATCAAGGGAGCACGCAAGGTGGCCATCGAGTTCCACAGCTACTCGAAGACGGCAGGCTTCACAGGTGTCAGATGCGGCTACACGGTCATTCCGAAGGAGTTGACCGCCATTCCGTTCAACGGTGAGGAGCGCGTGGCACTGAACCCGATGTGGGACCGCCGCCAATGCACCAAGTTCAACGGCACCAGCTATATCAGCCAGCGCGCTGCCGAAGCCATCTATACACCGGAGGGCAAAAAGCAGACCCGGGAGGTCATAGACTATTATATGGGCAATGCCAAACTGATGTATGAGGCACTCACAAGAATGGGATTCAGCGTGTATGGCGGTGTCAACGCGCCTTATCTGTGGGTGAAGACCCCTGCTGGTGTGGACAGCTGGAAATTCTTTGAGCAACTGCTCTACGGAGCACAAATCGTCTGCACCCCGGGTGTCGGTTTCGGACCGAGCGGTGAAGGATTTGTGAGATTCACCTCGTTCGGCGAGCGTGAGGACTGCGAGGAGGCCATGCGCCGCATCGCACAATGGATGAACAAATAGAGAAGAGAGAGATAATAACACACAAACACAAGTATTCACCTAAAAAAGAAAGGGTAAAGATTATGAAGGACTTGAAGAAATTTGGCCTCATGGCTCTCGGGACGATTGCCATGGCCACTACTGCCACAGCGCAGGACAAAGTGGAAACAACAATTGCCGCCGACTTCGTCAACCAGTATGTCTGGCGTGGTCAGAAATGTGGCGAGGTGAGTATTCAGCCTACATTAGGCGTCGGCTACAAGGGCTTGTCGCTCTCGGCTTGGGGCAATGTGGGACTCTCCAATTCTTCCGACACGAAAGAGTTGGACTTGACCTTGGGCTACACCATAGGTGGATTCAATGTGGGTGTGACAGACTATTGGTTCAACGATCCGAACGAGAAATATTTCTGCTATGCCGCCCATAAGACGTCCCACTTGTTTGAAGCGAATGTCGGCTACGACTTCGGACCGGTCTCCTTGCAGTGGTATACCAATTTCGCAGGAAACGACGGATTGAACAAGAGCGGAAAGCGTGCCTATTCATCCTATTTCGAGGCAACCGCACCATTCAAGTTGGGCGGATGCGACTGGGCAGCGACAGTCGGTGCCGTGCCATACGCCACCACTACTTACAAAAAGGCCAATGGTTTTGCGGTGACCAATGTCTCGCTCAAAGCGTCCAAAGACATCAAAATCACCAATTCATTCTCCGTTCCAGTGTTTGCCAGTGTAACAGCCAATCCGAGCACACAGAAGGCTTACTTCGTTTTCGGATTCACACTTCATCCTTAAGGAAATGAATAGGCTTTGCGTCATCATTCCGCACACAGCGTGCCAAAGAAGACAAAAAGACAGGTAAAAAGCGGAATATTGGTGCAAAAACAATACAAGAGATTGAAAAAAGCAGTATCTTTGCAATCGCAAACTTAGGCTTTATAGTTATTCAAGAAATATAGTTTAAACAATAATAAAAGATTAAGAAAATGGCAAATTTGAGATTTCAGGTTGTCGAAGAGGCGTTCAAGAAAAAGCCTCTCGAGGTGATTGCCCCTGTGGAGCGTCCATCCGAATTCTTTAGCAAGTACGTATTCAACCGTGCGAAGATGTATAAATATCTTCCTGCCGACGTTTATGAGAAGCTCATCGACGTGATCGACAACGGTTCAAAACTCGACCGCTCCATCGCCAACGCCGTGGCTGCGGGCATGAAACAGTGGGCTGAAGAGAATGGCGTGACCCACTACACTCACTGGTTCCAGCCTCTGACCGAAGGTACAGCCGAAAAGCACGATGCTTTCATCGAGCACGACGGCAAGGGCGGCATGATTGAGGAATTCTCCGGCAAGCTGCTCGTACAGCAGGAGCCTGACGCCAGCTCTTTCCCAAGCGGCGGTATCCGCAACACTTTTGAGGCCCGCGGCTACTCTGCATGGGATCCTACATCACCTGTGTTCATCATCGACGACACGCTCTGTATCCCGACCATTTTCATCTCCTATACTGGTGAGGCACTCGACTACAAGGCTCCTTTGCTCCGCGCACTGCATGCAGTCAACGTGGCAGCCACAGACGTTTGCCACTATTTCTACCCCGATGTGAAGAAGGTCATCTCCAACCTCGGATGGGAACAGGAATACTTCCTCGTTGACGAGGGTCTCTATTCTGCCCGTCCAGACCTTATGCTGACCGGCCGCACCCTGATGGGACACGACTCTGCCAAGAGCCAGCAGATGGACGACCACTACTTCGGTATCATCCCTGAGCGTGTGCAGGCTTTCATGAAAGACCTTGAAATCCAGGCTCTCGAGTTGGGCATTCCTTGCAAGACCCGTCACAATGAGGTGGCTCCTAACCAGTTTGAGCTTGCTCCTATCTTCGAGGAGACCAACCTGGCTGTAGACCACAACATGCTGCTCATGTCGCTGATGAAGAAGGTGGCTCGCCGCCACGGATTCCGCGTGCTGCTCCACGAAAAACCATTCGACGGTATCAACGGTTCCGGCAAGCACAACAATTGGAGTTTGGCCACCGATACCGGCATTCTGCTCCACGGCCCAGGCAAGACTCCTGAGGACAACCTCCGCTTCATCGTCTTCATCGTAGAGACCTTGATGGCAGTATACAAGCACAACGGCTTGCTCAAGGCCAGCATCATGAGCGCAACAAACGCCCATCGTCTGGGCGCCAACGAGGCACCTCCAGCCATCATCTCTTCTTTCCTTGGACACCAGCTCACCGAACTGCTCAACCATGTGGAGAACTCCGACAAGGAGGACATCCTCAACATCGCAGGCAAGCAGGCCTTGAAGCTCGACATCCCAGAGATTCCAGAGTTGCTCATCGACAACACTGACCGTAACCGTACTTCTCCATTCGCCTTCACCGGCAACCGCTTCGAGTTCCGTGCCGTGGGTTCTGAGGCCAACTGTGCTTCAGCCATGATCGTGCTCAACGCCGCTGTAGCAGAGGCCCTCGTCAACTTCAAGACTCGCGTGGACGCTCTCATCGCCAAGGGCGAGGATAAGATTTCTGCCATCCTCGACATCGTGCGTGAGGATGCAAAATACTGCAAGCCTATCCACTTTGAAGGCAACGGCTACTCTGATGAATGGGTAGAAGAGGCCAAGAAACGCGGTCTGGACTGCGAGACTTCATGCCCGAAGATTTTCGAGCGCTATCTCGACGAGTCAAGCATCAAGATGTTTGAAAGCATGGGTGTGATGACCAAGAAGGAGTTGGAAGCCCGCAACGAAGTGAAATGGGAGACCTACACCAAGAAGATTCAGATTGAGGCTCGTGTATTCGGCGACCTCTCCATGAACCATATCATCCCTGTCTGCACCCACTACCAGAGCCAGTTGGCCAAGAACGTGCAGAGCATGTATGACATCTTCCCTGCCGACAAGGCTGCCGCTCTGACCGAGCGCAACAAGAAGATTATCGAGGAGATTGCCGAGCGCACACAGGCCATCGAGACCGGTGTCGAGGAACTCGTCAATGCCCGCAAGGTGGCCAACAAGATCACCGACGAGCACGAGAAGGCAATCGCTTATCACGATACCGTAGAACCAAAGATGGACAAGATCCGCTATCAGATAGACAAGCTCGAGCTCATCGTTTCCGACGAGCTTTGGACGCTGCCTAAGTATCGTGAATTACTCTTCATCAGATAAAGTATACTAAAAGGAACAATCTATTTCTTTTATTGGTTGTTTAAGTTTGCAGGTTGTGCCATTGTGAAATGG
>JBNMIE010000067.1:0-14024 GCA_050873125.1 Prevotella sp. | reverse complement strand
TCACTGGACGGCGTTCAAGGTCCTCGCCCTTGATGCTTGAGACCGATGCTGTCACGCTCCCTTTCTTCACGGCGCCATAGCCAATCACAACAAGTTGATCCAGTTCGTTGGCTTGTTCCGCCAATTGGATTTTCAAATTCTTACCATTGCCAATAGGAACAATCTTGGTGTTGTAGCCCACATAGGATACGACAACGGCTTTGTCGTTAGGATTCAGTTGAAGGACGAATTTCCCGTCCAAGTCGGTCACTGAACCGGCATTTGATTTCTGCCCCTTGATGGTGGCGCCGATGAGTGGTTCTCCATTGGAATCCGTGACGGTGCCGATAATCTTTCTGGCATTCTGCGCCGACACATTAAACATGGTAGTCACAAGGCACAATGTCAATATCGAACGTATCTTTTTCATATCTGTTATTCTTCGGTTATGTTGCTGAATTGTCCCCATTGTTCATTCATCGCATAAGCGTTGGCACACCCTTTGGGAACATAGAGGGTGGCGTTGGATGCATTGGCAAAATCGCTTTGCATGACAGGAGGTGTTGTTGCCTTGACATGCAGTTCGGTCAGTTTGTTACATCCGCTGAAGCAATTCTCACCAATCTCGGTCAGGGTGGAGGGAAGGGTCAACTGGGTCAGTTTGCTTGTTCTTGCCAATGCGTATCTTCCGATTTTCTCCACTCCCTCAGGGATGGTTATGCTCGTCAATGAGATGCAAGAGCAGAAAGCGCTGTCGCCAATCTCTTTAACTGGAGGCAGTTGTACGGTCTTCAGTTTTCCGAATTTGGCGCAGTAGGCATAGGGTATCTTGTCCATGTTCTCAATGGTGGAAGGCAAAATCAGTTTGGTGATGTTGGTAGAGCGCACCAACTGATTCTCGCCCCAATATTTCACACCTTCTTCCACGGTGATTCCCGTGAGCTTTCCGCAATAGAAAAAGGCGTAGTCGTCGATGCCTGTCACATGGTAGGTCTTGTTGTTGTGTTCAACCGTTGCCGGCACGACAATGTCGCCATGATATTTTGTGGCGGATGTGATATCGTTGGTCACATAGTTTTGGTTGATTCTGTCCCAGGTGAACATCACGTTGTCGTTGTTCTCTTCTGATTCGACAAACACAAGTCTGTTGCCGTTGACGGTTTCTTCAAAGGCGTTTCTTCTGAAGAGGTCTCCGTCTCCTTCCACAGAGTCTGAACTGCAAGACGCGACCATTAGTCCAATGGTTGCCGTCAATAGTAATCCTTGTATCTTCATGACCTTAAGATTTTGCTTTTACTTGATATATTTCTTTCCGTTGTGTATGTATCCACCCTTGCTTGGCTTGCTGATTTCTTTTCCAGAGAAGTCGTAGTATTTGTCGTTTCCTGCCTTCTCTTTCTTCACTTGTTTGATGCCGGTCTCTTTGGCTGGTACGAACTTGATGGTGTAAACCATGGTGCTGATTCCCGGAACGATGTAGAACACACCGGCTTCCTCTGCCGTATATTTCAGTTCCACGATTTCCCGGGTGTTGGTCGTCGATGTTACTGTTTTCACATCAGCGAGCGTATGGTTGAAGTAGAGCATCTGGTCGCGGTCGTCACCAGCCTTGGGTGTGGTGCAAGGCTTGAGGATGACATAGCAGGTGCCAGGCATACTGGTGTTGAAAGCCAGGCTGCGGTCTGTTTGTGCTACAACTTTCGTAGCAGCTGTCTTGTCGTGAATGCCGTCGGCAAGAAAATCTTTGTTGCCTTGTGTGCGGAGATATGCTGTACATTTCCATTCTGTTCCGTCAGAAAATGTTCCCTTCATATTTCCGTTATACATTTGGGCATATCTTCCTTTGAAGTTGCGGATATAGAGTCCATCCATTTCCCAGATGTTCTCATCGTCGGTTCCTTCAAACTCTTTGTCTCCATTGTCGATGGGAGCGTAGTCATCGAATACCCATGTGTGTTCGGCAGATACAGTTACTTCTTCGTCTTGAGCTTGGGTTGCGGTGGCTGTCATGAGCATGAATAATGCTGTGGCCATAAGTCTGATCTTTTTCATATTGATTTTGTTTTTATTGATTATTTATCGATGTATTTCTTTCCGTTTCTGATGCTGAGGCCTTTGATGTAGGTTGTTTTTCTGATGCCGGCAATAGAGTAGGAGTAGGGCGTGAGGGCACTATCGCTTGTCGCATTGATGGTGCGGATGCCTGTTGTAAGGGCTTTTCCTGTCTCTAGTTTGAGACAGTCCCACATCACACCACTTCCTTCACTGGCTCTTGACATTTGTAGGGTCACCGTGTTCTCGCCCACTTTAAATACGGCAGCGGGAATTTTGATGATGTGCAGGGAATGTCGCCCGCTTCTTACGGCACTTCGATAGATGCTTCCGTCGTTGGAGTCAAGTGTCTTGGTGGTGATGGTGCGTCCGTTGACTTTGAAGGTCACTTGCGCCTCTTTTGCGGCTCCGGCCACCGATGCGGTCAGATAGCATTGGGTGGCGGGCTTCTCGCTCAAGGTGAAGACAATGTTCCATGAACCATTTTTGGTCTGCGCATAATACCAGTCCTTGCTCGGGTCGCTTTCACCGATTCTGAATGTGAGGTCGGCGGGCGATAGGTCAAAGAGACCGTATTGTCGTGGCTCGTTGCTGAGACAGAAGCCATCTGTGAGCCTGTCATTTTCTCCGATGCGCCAAATCAACTGCTCGTATTTTGCGGGTGTCCAGTCGATTGCGCCCAGATTCAAGTCTGTCTCGTCCACGATGATATCTTTCTTTTCAAGGGTTTCTGTGATTTCGCCGTTGGTAGCATAGGCGAATAGGGAATATTTTCCCGGACGCACACGGCTAAGTGTGAACGATCCGTCGTTGTTGGTCCTTGTCCAAAACGCATAACCTTTGGCTTGTTGATAGGGATCAACACCAGGTTCGGACAGAACGATTTGAAGATTTGAAGCAGATGGATAGTTAGTCAAATGGATTTTTCCTGAAACCGATACACGGTTCTTGGAATAGTTGCTATTGTCAAACCATTGGTAGGGCCAAGCTTCTATTTCCTTTTGTGCCTCGGCTTGCGCATCGGCAATCATATCCTCGCGTGTGCCTTCATTCACATAGATGGCGAAGGGGCCAAACAGTTTTGTGAAGTCTTGGTCGACCTCAGTCACTTCTTTGGTGGCGCCAAAGTGACCGCCATGGAAATATTGGCAAATCACGGGCGACTTGGTGTCCATGTGTACGGTGAGATCCTGACGCAAGGGACCACCATTGACATATTCCGCACTGGCTTGTAGTGCCCACACACCCAAATTTCCCTCGGTGTTCATCACACCATGCACATGGTCATCGGCAACATAGTTGGCCCAATCATACTTGGTGTAGATATCTCCATTGGGTAATCTGTAGGTGGCATCCTGAATCTTGTCGGCCTCGGTGAATGCATTCATCTGTGCCACACTCGGCATTTGTCCTTGCATCTTGTCTGTCACATATCCGTCCAGGAAATTTTCTGACAGTCTATAGGCCACACGGGCCTCCTCAAGTTTACCTTTTCGGGCGGTGCCTTTCATTAATATATAGGTATAGAGTTTGCTGTCGCCTTTCTTTAGAATATACCCTTGCTGTTTCCAAATGCGCGCTGTGTCATTGGTGTAGACGAGTTCCACATAGTCAGTGTTGGCCACTTTCTTTTCCACCTTTGTGGGATACAGCTCCACGGCCTTGTCTTCCATGGCGCTGAAATAGAAAGTGCCATTGTCACCCAGGAGATTTTTCCCTTTATAGGCAAAATAAGAGACCTTGCCCCGGTTGTCGATTTTGATGTCTAAAATTCCGTTCTGAATTCGTGCCGACCGGTTGTTGAAAACGGTCACCTTCACGTCTTCTGCCGCAAATCCAGACATGACTCCCATGATAGAGATGATAATAGTAAGTAAAAAATGCTTGTTCATATCCATGTTTCGTTTGGTTGGACTTGTTGATTGTTTTCGCTTGCAAAATTAGAAGATGGTGGGCCGGAAAAAGGGAACATCTGTACAAAAACGGGTAAAAACATACGTTTTGTAGGGATTTATTGCTACTTTTGTGGCGAAAACAATTGTCTATACTTAAAACCTGCTTTTCTATGAAGAGAATATGGTTCCTTTGGGCCGTGCTCTTTGCGGTGGCTTCAAAAGGATGGAGTTTCGATTTTGATTCTTATCGTGTCGGCTTGGGCGACGGATTGGTATCCACGGATATTCGGACAATGACCCAGGACGACAAGGGATATATTTGGTTTGGTTCTACCTATGGATTGCTTAGATATGACGGATTCCATGTGCACACCTATTTGGTATCTGCCACAGGAAACAATCATCTGCTTTACGACAATCATATACGCGACTTGATTTATTGGAAAGAAGGTCTTGTTGTCGTTCGTGTTCAGGGACAATATTGCACTCTTTTCGACACACGGGAGAACCGCTTTGTGCCGTTCCCCATCAGCAACGACATCTGCACCAAATACAATCGTATTTGGCTTGATTTGCATAAAACCTTGTGGCTTTTCAATGACAAGGGACAAGGTGTCGCTCTCTCTTGCAACAAGAGAAAATTCTCAACAAAAGTGTTTAAGCGGGAAAACTCTGTTCCGCAAGGCATCAGGAGCAATCATTTGGACAATCAGGGCAATAATGTCAGACTGATAAACAATGAATATCTTGAATACATCGACCGTAATACCCGAAAACGACATATTTTTAAGATTTTCGACCAGTCGCCATTCTCATCTCCTTATGTGGTACGGTATGAGGTGCTTACAGTGGGAGACAATGTGTGGGTGTCGACCTATGGCTCGGGAATCACGGTCTATAATAAACGGACGGGTGAACAGACTCATATCAGAAAAGGAAACGGAAATATTCTGCAAACCAATTTTATCATCACTATCAAGGCCGACCGACAGGGAAATATTTGGGCGTTGCAGGACATGCAGGGGGCTGTGTGCATATCGACGGAAACAAAAAGACCAATGGTTGTCGACCTTTCTCGCCATCAGGATGATGAACAGGGCAACCATGCCAAGTCAATCATTCGTATGCCGAATGGCGGATGTTTTGTAAGTACCAATTCGGGGGAACAGATGCTGTTGAATGCCCAACTCAAAGTGGTGGAGCGGATGAAAGTGGAAAACGACGCCGTGCTGTCGATGTATCGGGACAACAAGGGTGTGCTTTACCTTGGCACTCGTCGTCGTGGACTGTCCATCAATGGCGTGTGGTATAAGCATGACGACAAAATCCCATCCAGCTTGTCGGACAATAAAATATGTGGTGTTACAGTCGACCACAAAGGCCGTGTATGGGTAGCTACTCAGAATGGAAATGTGGATGTTGGTGTCAGAAAAGGCTGCACTTATTATTTCTCGCATAGGTTGCCTCGTGGTAATTACAAATCGATAATGACAGACCATAGAGGAAATGTTTGGGTGGGCAGCGAGACCGTGCTTTATAGGTTCAATCCCGACAACTTATTGCGGAACAAAAACGCTTATCATATATATAATATAAGTGGTGTCGCATCGGGGGTGAACGACATCAGTCATGTAATGGAAGACCGTCAACACCGCATCTGGATTGGAACGATGGGAAAAGGTGTGTTCTGGACCGACAACAGCAAAGACACCCCATCTCTCATTTTCAATAGTGTGAACCACCAGTCGGGACTTGTCAACGATATGGTGACCTCTATCATTCAAGACAGGTATGACTATTTGTGGATTGCCACGGAGCAGGGCATCACAGTTCTTAATCCCAAGACTGGGCGGAAAAGGAGTCTTTTCACAGATCGCTCATCGAGTAGAAACTTCTATACCGATCGGACTGTTTGCCAACTGCTTGATGGCAGACTCGTCTTTGGTACAATCAATGGATTGGTAGTATATACACCACAACGTAACTTAGCCATGTTGGGACAAGACTTGTGCAGACCTTCCCGTCAATTGCTGATAACCGATGTGATGGTCAATGGAAATTCAATCTTTGAAAGTCAATATGAAACCAAACTGCAACAACTGACGGCAAACCGACAACTCAAGGTTCGTCATGATGAGAATTCTTTGACCTTCCGTTTTTCCGATTTCAACTATGAGGCCCTCAGTAAGACTTCCTATAGCTATATTTTGGAAGGCTATGATGAGAAATGGAGTCCGATGTCTACCACCGCCATGGCTTCTTATCGCGATTTGCCCTATGGACATTATCGGTTCAGGGTTCGTGCCTATCAGGATGATATGGCCCATGTGGCGGAATATGCGGTGGATGTTGTCATCATGCCGCCCCTTTGGCTGACATGGTGGGCAATTCTTGGTTATTGTCTGTTGGCGTTGGCTTTGGGTATGGTGGTCTATAAGCAGTTGTCTACAGTTTATCGTCTGCGACAGCGCATCACCCTTGAGAAGCAGATGACGGATTTCAAGTTGCGTTTCTTTACAGACATCAGTCATGAGTTCCGCACACCGCTGACCATCATTCATGGAGCCATCGACCGCATTATGCAGAGCAAGAATCTCTCGGGAGACGTCAAACAACCTCTTTCCAGTTTGGCAAGAAACGAACAGCGCATGATGCGCCTGATTAATCAGTTGCTGGAGTTCAGGAAAATGGAAAACGGCAAGTTGCGCCTTGCCTTACAACAGACGGATGTCGTGTCTTTCTTGCACAACATATTCAATGATTTTAAGGAGATCGCCGACAACAAGCGCATCACGTTCCTTTTCATGCCTCAAGTGAAGACGCTGGATGTTTATGTGGATAGAGGGCATTTGGACAAAATCGCCTACAATTTGTTGGGCAATGCGTTCAAATATACCCCTGTGGGTGGAAGCGTCTGTTTGAAAGTGGCTGTGGACGAAACGGCAAGAATATTTTCGGTGGTTGTGACGGATACTGGAGTCGGTGTGTCCAAAGAAAAGCAGAAGTCGCTCTTTGAACGTTTTATGCAAAGTTCATTCACAAGTAACAGTATGGGTATTGGACTCAATTTGACGAGAGAACTGGTCAGAGTGCATAAGGGCACCATCTCCTATGCGGAGAATCTTCCTAAGGGAAGTGTCTTCACCGTGACCTTGCCTCTTGGCAAAGACGGTTATGCTGTTGACGACTTCTTGGTTGGGGAGAATATTCTTGATGAGGATAGTGAGCGTGGGGTGAAATCCATTTCAAATGAATATCTTGAGGTGAACGCCGAACCTCTCAATGACAAGAGTGTCTTGGTGGTGGAAGACGATATGGAGGTGTTGAAATATATCAAGAACCTACTGTCGCAATACTTCACTGTTCACACATGTGCCGATGGAGAGGAAGCCTTGAACTTTTTGAAGGAGAACCATGGGAAACTGTCTTTGGTCGTCACCGATATCATGATGCCCGGTATCAATGGCTATGAACTTGTGCGGCGAATGAAAGCCCATACAGATTGGCAGGTGGTCCCGGTCATTATGCTGACAGCCATCTCTGACATGGATGGAAAGACAAAAGGCATAGATTTGGGCATCGATGCCTACATCTCCAAACCGTTTGACAACAGAGAACTGGTTTCCACTTGCTGCAACCTGATACAGAAATACGATTTGCTCAAACATCGTTATGCTCAAGTGGAAGTGAAGACATCCGCTTTGCCAAAGGTTATCAAGGATGAGAAGGACAAACAGTTCATCGATGTTCTTGACATTTGGATAGACAATCATTTGTCTGACACAAAAGTGTCTGTCGACATGATGGCAGAAGTGATGGAGATGGGACGTACGGCATTCTACGAGAAGGTGAGAGCGCTGACAGGCATGACTCCGAATGACTATTTGCGCAAGCGCAGAATGGAAAGGGCTGCAAGTCTGTTGGCAAGTGGTGGCATGAATATCTCTCAGGTGGCCTATGAGGTGGGATTCGTTGAGCCTCATTATTTCTCCCGTACGTTCAAGCAGTATTTTGGTGTCACCCCCAAGAAATACCAACAAGGGAAAGCGTTCGATTCGGCAGACGGAAAAGAGAAATGACGTCTTGCAGTAAGGCCTTTACGGGTTACCACACGCTCTTCCAGTCCAGAATGCCTTTTCCTTCTTCGTCCAGTTCAATTCCGAGTCCAATGACATGACGCTTACCTGCCATGAAAGGCTCAAGGTATTGGCGGTCGAGGATTTGCTTGGCGGCGGCATCCTTGCCACCGTTATTGCGCAGTTTCAGTTCGATGACATAGATGTAGCGTGATGTCTGTCATAACGTGATTTCCCTATTGATGCAAAATACTACTTTTATTCTTTATAACGAATAAAACAATAGATTTTCTTCGATTTGCGCAATCTTTAAATAAGATAGAGTGTACTCGAAAATAAAAACAAATGAATTTGTTTTGTATTCCATACATTTGCACTATCTTTGCAGAAGATAGGCTGCACTCGGCAATTTGAAAGTAAAACTTTCTTTGCGCTCGCTGGCACTATCTTTGCAGAAAAAGGAAACCAATACCAAAAACGAAACATATCATGCAGCAAAAACTATTCACAACCTTATTGCTGGCAGGCATGACCTTGACGACATGGGCACAACCCAAGACAGTAGCCCCGTCGCCCACCTATACGGAATGGCACGACCTCCAGGTGAATGAAATCAACCGGTTGAAGGTGCATACGGATTTCTTTGCCTATGCGCCCTCCGAACTCACCGACTTCTCGCATCTTGACAAGACGAAGAGTCGGAATTTCCTCTCTCTCGACGGCACATGGAAGTTTAACTGGGTGGCTAATGCCGACCAGCGTCCGACTGACTTCTACAAGACGGATCTTGACGACTCTTCATGGAAGACGATGCAGATGCCCGGAATGTGGGAACTGAACGGCTATGGTGATCCGGTCTATTTGAACGACGGCTTTGCTTGGCGGGGACATTTCAACCAGCAGCCTCCTGCTGTGCCGACCAAGGACAACCATGTCGGCTCCTATCGCCGCATAGTCGAAATCCCGTCCGATTGGGACGGTAAACAGGTCATTGCCCATTTCGGTAGCGTTACCTCCAATATATATCTTTATGTCAATGGTCATTTTGTGGGCTATGCGGAGGACAGCAAGATTGCTGCCGAGTTTGACATTACCCCTTATCTGAAGAAAGGCAAAAACCTGATAGCTTTCCAGACCTTCCGCTGGTGCGACGGTTCCTGGTGTGAGGATCAAGACTTCTGGCGCTTGAGCGGTGTGGCGAGGGAAAACTTCTTGTATGCTCGCCCCAAGAAGGCGCACTTGGACGATATCCGGGTGGTTGCCGATTTGGACAATGACTATCGGGATGGCGTGTTACGGGTGAATCCTTCTTTCACAATGGACAAGTCGAAGAAGGGGCGCAACAACATCGAAGAGGAATATCTCTTATATGACAAAGACGGCAACGCTGTCGACTGCACGCCCAAAGCCGACGGCAAGGGCGGTTTCACGATGCTTGTGTCCAATCCACACAAGTGGACTGCCGAGACGCCCTATCTTTACACCTTTGTCACGAAGGTGAAAATGCAGGGCAAGGTGCTCGAGGAAGTGCCGGTCAAGGTGGGCTTCCGCAAGGTGGAAATCAAAAACAAGCAGTTCTTGGTCAACGGACAGCCTGTATATATAAAAGGTGCCGACCGGCATGAGATGGATCCCGATGGCGGCTATGTGGTCAGCCTCGACCGGATGATTCAGGACATCCGCATCATGAAACGCCTGAACATCAACGCTGTGCGCACATGTCACTATCCTGACGATCCGCGTTGGTATGACCTCTGCGACCAATATGGCATCTATCTTGTGGCTGAGGCCAACCAGGAGAGCCATGGCTTCGGTTATGGGGAGGACGCTGCCGCCAAGAAACCGGCATTCGCCCGCCAAATTATGGAGCGCAACCAACACAACGTGTCTTCGTTCTTCAATCATCCTTCTGTCGTCACCTGGAGTCTGGGCAACGAGACGGTGATGGGCGACAACTTCTTGAAGGCATACTATTGGGTGAAGGGTCAAGACCAAAGCCGTCCAGTGCAATATGAGCGTGCGCTCAACGGCGAGGGCACCGACATCTTCTGCCCGATGTACTATCCGGTGGACCGTTGTGAGGCCTATTGCAAGAATCCGAACAACACCAAACCGCTCATCCAGTGTGAATATAACCACACGATGGGCAATTCGGGAGGCAACCTGAAGGAATATTGGCAACTTGTGCGCAAATATCCCATCTATCAAGGTGGCTTCGACTGGGACTTCGTCGACCAGGCTTTGCACCGCCATCCGGTCAAGCCGATGAGCATCGACGGCGAGCACATGACCAACAGCCAGTTGCGCAAGATAGAGTATACCTATGGCGGCGACTACAACAAGTATGATCCGACAGACAACAATTTCAATTGCAACGGCATCATCGGTCCCGACCGTCAACTCAATCCTCATGCCTACGAGTTGGCCTATCAGTATCAGAACATCTGGGCTACGATGAAAGACGCAAAGAGGGGAGAGGTGGACGTCCGCAACGAGAACTTCTTCCGCGATTTGTCCAACTATGCCTTGGAATGGAGCTTGCTCGAGAACGGCAAGGTCGTTCAGCATGGAGTCCTCGTCGACCTTGACGTGGCGCCACAGCAGACCCGTACCTATACGATTCCTTACGATTTGTCGAAGGTTTCAGATGGTGAGGTGCTGCTCAACATCGACTTCCGCCTGAAGCAAGCGGAGCCGTTGATGGAGGCCGGACAGGTGGTCGCCTATGCCCAACTGCCCGTACAAGAAAGCTCGGAGGGATCCTGCTTGGCAGACTTGGCCTTGCGCAAGACACCCAAGGTGAACGTAGTGAACAAGAAAGGGGATGACAACGTGATTCTTTCCACTTCCGATTTGACCGTGGCATTTGACAAGCGCACAGGTCTCCTTCGCCAATATGATTACAAAAATCGGTCATTGTTGGGCGAAGGCGGAACCTTGAAGCCCAACTTCTGGCGGGCTGCCACCGACAATGATATGGGAGCACAACTGCAGAAGAAGTTCAAGGCATGGAAGAATCCGGCCATGAACCTCTACAAAACGGAAATCAAACAGCTCAAGCGGGAGGGCGAAGCATGGGTTACCTTCCATTACGAGATGCCCGATGTTCATGCCCGTCTCCATCTGACCTATCTGCTGAATGGCTATACCGATGCCTTGTCAGTCGTGGAATACCTTGAGCCGACCGACAGCACCGTCAAGGTGAGCGACCTCTATCGCTTCGGCATGGTGATACAACTGCCTTATGCCATGGATCGCAGCACCTATTATGGTCGTGGTCCGATAGAAAACTATAGCGACCGCAAGGACTGCATGCGCATCGGCATCTACAAGGATAATGCCGATGACCAATACTTCCCGTACATCCGTCCACAGGAGAGCGGCACCAAGAGCGACATGCGCTGGTGGAACCAGACAGACAACTCTGGCTTCGGTCTCCGTGTGGAAAGTCCTCGCCCGTTCTATGCCAGCGCCTTGCATTTCGACACAGAGATGCTCGACGATGGTGATGCCAAGGATCAGCGTCACAGTTTCGACTTGACACCGTCCCGATACACCAATCTCTTCCTGGATGGAGAGCACACTGGAGTGGCAGGCACGAACACATGGGGTGCATGGCCCTTGCCGCAATATCGCATCCATTATGGTGAAAAGGTGTTTGAGTTCACCCTTTCTCCTTTGAAATAACATCTTTCAGAAACAGCGGATTGCCCATTCTTGGTAATCCGCTGTTTCTCGTTTCTCTAAAAATAGTTTTTCCTTTTACATTTGCCATTTTACCACCATTAAGATATTCCCATTTGATAATCAGTGTGTTAAGGGTTGCAGACACTCGGTGGCAGATGCTTCATCTGTCACCCGATATTCTTCTTCAGACTCGATTCTAAACAAACAGTTCAGATTCGTGAAAGACTTCTGAACTCTTTGTTCAAGCCCGTGGAACTGTTTGTTCACGACAGTTGGACGATGCCTTAACCGTCAATTCGTGGACAGCTGTTCAACTTTTTCGTGAAAAATGTCGTATAATTCATTGTTTCTGTGTAATTTTGCAATTTCAAAAGAGAGATTTTAGTAATTTGCAAACATGAAGAAGTTAAAGTTTGGGCTACTGCCCAAAATCATTTTGGCCATCATCCTTGGTGTAGGTCTTGGTATAGTTTCCCCCGACATGCCCGTCCGGGTCTTTGTCACGTTCAATGCCCTTTTCAGCGAGTTCCTCGGCTTCTTGATACCGCTCATCATTGTCGGACTCGTCACCCCGGCTATTGCCGACATTGGCAAGGGGGCAGGCAAACTGCTGCTTTTCACGGCTCTGCTTGCCTATGGCGCCACCATCTTTTCCGGTTTCTTGTCGTATGGGGTGGGGCAGACCGTCTTCCCTGCGCTCATCTCGGACAATCTCCAACTTGATCAAATCAGCAAGGCTGAAGGCATAAAACCCTATTTCACCGTGAAAATTCCCGCACCGCTCAATGTGATGACCTCGCTTGTGATGGCTTTCACTTTCGGTTTGGGCATAGCCCATCTCGGCACTCAGTCGCTGAAAAACGTGTTTTCAGAGTTCCGTGACATCATTACGAAGACCATTCAGGTGGTCGTCTTGCCTTTGCTTCCGGTCTATATCTTCGGCATCTTTTTCAATATGACCCATTCTGGCGAGGTGTTTAGGGTGCTCAGTGTGTTTGTGAAGATTATTGGAGTGATCTTTGTCATGCACATCTTTCTGCTCGTGTTCCAATACACCATTGCGTCGATGTTTGTCCGCAAAAATCCCTTCCGGTTGCTGGTCAATATGATGCCAGCCTATTTCACGGCTCTTGGCACCCAATCATCAGCTGCCACCATTCCCGTCACCATGCACCAGACCATTCTCAATGGGGTGCATAAAGACATTGCCGGTTTTGTCATCCCGTTGTGTGCCACCATCCATCTGTCGGGCAGTACGATGAAAATTGTGGCGTGTGCTCTTGCGCTGATGATGATGCAAGGCATCGCTTACGATTTCCAGACGATGGCTGGCTTTATCCTTATGTTGGGCATCACGATGGTTGCCGCCCCGGGTGTGCCTGGTGGCGCCATCATGGCGGCGCTCGGCATTCTTGCCTCGATGCTCGGTTTCGACCAGCAGTCGCTTGCCCTTATGATAGCCTTGTATATCGCAATGGACAGTTTCGGCACAGCATGCAATGTCACTGGTGATGGTGCCCTTGCTCTGATTATAGACCGCTGTTTCCGTAAAGGTGTGACAAATGGGCAAGCTGAAGTGCTGGCAGATGGTGACAAGTGATTGCAGATATCTGCAACCCGTAATGGATTTATGGTTAATAAGATATGAAGGTGGTGACAAAAGTTGCAGATAAATCGGGAAAACAAATTCTCATGATAGAAATATGCAGATATCTTGACAAAGTATAGATTCTATCAAATTGTCCCTTATGTATAATATAATAAGGTGTACGCTCTACACTCTCACCCTGTGTACGCACAAATATGCAAACAAACGTTAAATACATAACATTTTTCATAGTAATATTTGGAGTGTAAGGATAAAAGTCATACCTTTGCATCCGCTTTTGAGAAACAAGCTCGGGAGCGAATAAAGAAAGAGTTCTTTGAAAAGATTTACATAAACAGAGAAGTAGTACAAGAAGCGAGTATGGAAACATACTTGGGTAAAAGAAACGAACCGTTCATATTTTTGAAAAGGTGCTTTTAGACTACAATAAGGATGAGTCATCCTGCAAGCAGAGACAAACCGCTCAAGCCTTCGGGTGAGAGCAAAAAGATATTATACAATGGAGAGTTTGATCCTGGCTCAGGATGAACGCTAGCTACAGGCTTAACACATGCAAGTCGAGGGGAAACGGCATCGAGTGCTTGCACTTGATGGACGTCGACCGGCGCACGGGTGAGTAACGCGTATCCAACCTGCCCATCACTCGGGAATAACCTCTCGAAAGAGAGCCTAATGCCCGATGCATTCCATAGAGGACATCTGAAGTGGAATAAAGATTCATCGGTG
>JBNMIE010000066.1:0-14195 GCA_050873125.1 Prevotella sp. | reverse complement strand
TAGCAGTCTTTGGTTCTGTTGGTGAAGAGGGTGCGGAGGCGGCTCTTGAAGCCGGGCTTGTAGAAGCTGCATGAGGAGCAGGACTGTGGGAAGTAGGGATGGGATTGGGAGAACGTGGCCTTGCTGGTGCCGGGGTTGGTGTCGAGTCCGGGCTGCGGGTCGCTGTCCTTGTTGGACGTGGGCTTGGCTGTGGCAGGCTCGTCGGTGGATGCGAGGGAGCACTTGCAGTTCCACCGGTCGCCTGGTCGGTGCTCGTTCCAGAAGGGGTCGTTGACGGGTCGGACGGTGTTCCAGAAGACCATGTGGTCGGCTCCGGGGTGCGGCGATGTGGAGGGCATCCATTTGAGGTTGGGCAGGACATCCGCCTCTCGGACGAACTGCTGCCAGTCGGCCGCCTGGTGGGCGCGGATGACGGCGGTGTCGTACGTTTTTGATTGGAAATCAAGTGGTTCAGATTTTTGCTTGACGCTTGAACTATTTGTTCCAAGCTCTTGAACAAAGTGTTCAAGACGGATGAACTATTGTGAGCTCCGTAGCATGTTTTTGAATTGCTTCATATTGGTATGCGAAAGGGGTGATTGTATAGGTGGCAGATATTGAATCTGCCATTTATTATCTGCAACCAGTAATAGCTTGATTATTAATTGCTTATGCAGAAAGGTGACAAAATGACAAATGTTTAGGAAACAAATAAGATATTCAATGGACTGGAATATAGCTATTATTAAATGATGTTAATACTTATGGATATGGGGTAAAAGACAGTAATAAAATCTATATCTTTGCTCCACCTTTTACAGACTCGGTAACCAATAGACTTTGATAAAGGAGAGAGAGAATGTACGAAACCGATATTGATATTCACAAATTTAGAGTATGGAATGCTGAAGCCTTTCGCTTGTTGTACAAGTTCTATTACAAGGCTTTGGTCAACTTTTCCATGCAGATGGTTGTGAGTCAAGATGAGGCTGAAGACATCGTCCAATCTGTGTTCACACTTTTATTGGAAAAGAAATATCACTTCTTGAATATCAAATCCTTAGAGGCCTTTTTGTATAATTCGGTAAGAAATGCCAGTCTTGATAAACTTCGCCATAGAGATGTGGAAAACCATTATGTGAAGATTGTCGAAGAGAAATATGGCGCTTATCCTGTCGACGACAACGACAATGTGTATGGCGAGGAAGTCTATAGATTATTGTTTGACTATATAGACCAATTGCCAACAAAAAGTCGTGAAGTGTTTCTCTTGTATATCAAGGGCAAGACCAATCAGGAAATCTCGGACTTGCTGGGAATGTCATTTGAAACGGTCAAGACTCATAAAAAGAGGAGTATGTCTTTCTTGAGAAAGAAACTGAATGGAGAAAATCTCTTGCTGCTCTTTGTTCTGTTGGAAATGAAGCATGATGTCATAGAATTGTATGAAATAATGTGATATTGCCTCGATTTTTCATATTAAACCACCAAATTTTTATTTTTCTTTGAATTTCTTGTCCCTCACTTTCTTGCTTTAAACGTTTTGTAATAAAACGTAAGAAATGACAGAAAAGAGAGATATACGGAATATTATTGTTGATAAGATTTGCGGTCAGATCTCAGACGAAGATGAATGTTTCTTGGAGGAATGGGTCAAATCATCGCAAAATCATGAGGATGTTTATCGTCGATTGATGATGGCGGATGATTTGGAACATCGCTATCGTCAATACTCTGATATTGACGAGAAACATGCTTGGCGTAAGTTCCGCCGGCAACATTTCTTGGGCTTTTTTACTCGTTGGAAGCGCATAGCTGCAGTGGCTTCAGTTGCTTTACTCGCGACATTGACTGCTGTTTGTTTCCTTAATCGGGAGCCAAAGGCCGTACTGCCTCAAATGCAAGCGTTTGAGTATAGGCAGATGGAGATGTCGGGTCGTGAGGGTAAACAGAAAGCCATGTTGTTGATGCCGGACAAGAGAACAGTGAATGTCAAAAGCCGAGGCCAGATGTGCAATGTGCAGTCTTGTGAACTCGAAGACGGAGAATACCAATTGGTAACAGGACAGGGACATGAGTTTTGGATAACTCTGGAAGACGGAACCATTGTACATCTCAACTATAATACAACACTGAAGTTTCCCGCTCATTTCTCTTCAGATTCGAGGACGGTCTATTTGGATGGTGAAGCCTATTTTAAGGTTTCAAAGGAAAAGAATCGTCCGTTTATGGTAGTGACAAATAAGGCTGTCGTGAAGGAGTATGGAACAGAATTCTCGGTAAACACCAAGAAAGGAGAAGGAACGGAAGTGGCTTTGGTTGAGGGAAAGATAAGCATTGTCAAAGACAATAAGGAGTATCCGATTGGTGTCGGTGAAGTGGCGGAAGTCACCCGGAAACACATCAATATCTCTAAAACAGACTTGGCTCCCAATGTCTCTTGGAACAATGGAGAATTCGTATTTAGAAATTGCAATCTCGACCGCTTGATGGAGGTGCTGGAGCAATGGTATGGACTGACGGTAGAGATTGAGTCGGATGATTTGCGACATATGAAGTTCAGTGGAAATATTGACAAGTATAGTCAGGTAGATCATTTGCTTCATGCCATAGGAAAGGTTACAGGTTTAGATATTGTAAAACATAATAAAAAGGTCACAATCAAAAAATGTAGTAGTTATGAAGATTAGAAGAAAGTTGGCAAGCTGCGTGCCCTGGAGGCTGGCGGCATTGCTTTTGATGATGGTCTTGTTTCTGACATTCTCGGCGTCATCCGCTTCTGCCCAGAACGTTGAAGACCGGTTGGTGACGGTTAACATCACCTCGGGAACCATTTATGAGTTTTTCAATCAGATGAAGCAACAAACGGGGCTGGATTTCATCATGTCGGAAAACAACAAGAAGACACTTCCCAAAATTACAATTAAAGGGAAAAACATTCCCTTGCGTAAAGCTTTGAATGTAGTCATGTCACAGATTCACGCCAACTATGACATTGAAAACGGAATCGTGACAGTGGGTAATCCGGTCAAGGCATCTCGGAAAATATCGGGTGTTGTGACGGATGATGGTGGAGAGTTGCTGCCGGGTGTTCATGTCTCTGTCAAGGGTGGAATGCAGACCGTTACAGACGAACAAGGACACTACACTGTGACTGTTCCGTCATCTGCATGCTCCTTGACTTTCTCCTATGTTGGCATGACTCGCAAGACTATTATGATAGGTGGCGGAGTGTCGCCTCTGAAGAGAAACGTGTCATTGGCCAATGACAATCAGATTGGAGAAGTTGTGGTGACTGGTCTGATGAACCGAGATTCCAAAACGTTCACAGGAAATGCCTCTGTGTATAAAGGTGATGACTTGAAAACTGTGGGCCATCAGAATTTCCTGAAGAGTCTCGCTCTTTTGGATCCGTCTTTGTCCTTGACCGAAAACTTGGATATGGGTTCCGATCCCAATACGATGCCACAAGTAAGACTTCGTGGTGAAAGTTCGTTCTCTGGCTTTAAGAATATAGACAAGTCAGGTTTGCAGAGCGATCCAAACCAGCCATTGTTTATCCTGGATGGTTACGAGACAACTGTCGAAAGGGTGGTAGACCTTGATATGAACCGCATCGAGTCGGTCACTATCTTGAAAGATGCTGCCGCTGGAGCCATTTATGGTGCGAGAGCTGCCAATGGCGTGATTGTCATCAAGACCAAACGACCGGCAGAAGGACAGCTGAAAGTGAGCTATAATATGGATTTGGATGTGAATCTTCCTGATTTGTCAAGTTATGACCTGCTTGACGCAAAGGAAAACCTGCAATTGATAAACCGGCTCGGATTGTATCGGAACAATGATGGTACACTTCGTCCGGAATATAATGAAATAGCCAAATGGGTGGCAGAGGGTGTGAATACAGATTGGTTGTCACAGCCTTTGAGAAACACCGTCGGTATGAAACACTCACTGAACCTGCAGGGTGGAGACAGCCGTATGCGCTATGGTGTGGACCTCAACTATGCTACCAATCCGGGTGTCATGAAGGAGTCTAAACGAGAGAACTATGGAATAGGTGTGGACCTATCATACAATTTTAAAGATAAGGTGCTGTTCTCCAACTATCTGAATGTTTAAACGACTAACTCGGCGGAATCGCCTTATGGAAATTTTGCCGATTACACAAAGATAAACTCTTTCTATCCCATCTATGACAATGACGGTAAACTCTACAAATACTATTACTATACGGATGAGTATGGCAATCAGAACAACCTGTGGGGCAATGTGAACAATATGCCGGTCAACCCTCTTTATGAGGCCAGTGTGGGTAATTTCAACAAGACGAAATCGTCCAACATCAGCGAGAATTTCTCCTTCGATTGGCGTATCTTGCAGTCCTTGCGTTTGAATGGCCGTGTCAGCTATTCCAAGTCGCACACCCAAAATGATGTGTTTGTCTCTCCTAACTCAACAACTTACAAAGATTATGGCGAGGGCATGTCGGATGTGACGACTGCAGACCAGATACTTCGCGGAAAATACACCTATACGATTACAGAACGCGAGTCTTTGGAAGGCAACATGTTCTTGACCTGGTCGCAGACTTTCGGCAAGCACTTCATTACAGCCTCTGTAGGAACCTCATTGTCAGACTCCAAGAGTTCGGTCAATGGTTTCACAGCCCAGGGCTTTGGCGATGGAGATTCTCCATCACCCTCCTATGCCCAAGGATATGAAAAAGGTGGTGTGCCCAATAGTGTTGAGGGACATGCGCGTTTGGCCAGTTTCTTTGCTTCGGCCAACTATGCGTGGAACGATCGCTATCTCTTTGATTTCTCTTACCGTTTGGATGGGTCTTCAGAATTTGGAACCAAAGAAAAGACAGCTCCCTTCTTCAGTACAGGTATTGGATGGAACATGCACAATGAAGATTTCATTAAGCGTTTGAATTTTATCAACATGCTCAAATTGAGAGCGACTTACGGAGAAGTCGGTTCTGTCAATTTCTCTCCTTATCAGGCTAAGGACATATACAATTTCACAACCAACGACCGCTATGACGGAAATATAGGTGTGACGTTGGCAGGACTCGGAAACGAGCATCTTCGTTGGCAGACGACCAAGTCAATGGACTTAGGTATCAATGTGGGACTCTTCGGCCTCTTTGACATTACGGCAGACTATTACCGCAAGACGACAGAAGATATGGTCTTACCGGTGACAACACCTCCATCTGTCGGCTTCAGCAGTTTTACCGACAATTTGGGAAGAATGAGAAACCAGGGATATGAGTTGGTACTCCGTGCTTACATCATCAAGAAACCACAACTCAACTTGTCTGTTTTTGCCAATGCCAGTCACAACGAAAACAAGATATTGGCCATCTCGTCCTATCTTGAATCCTATAACAAGTCAATAGACTCTTCTGCCGGCATGTCTGATTCTGAATACAAGCAGGCTTCCCACAAGTTCCTCACCAAGTATGAGGAAGGTCAATCCTCTACCGCCATCTATGCCGTGCGCTCTTTGGGTATTGACCCGATGACAGGAGAAGAACTCTTCTTGACTCGCGACGGAAAACCGACAACCACATGGAATGCCAGTGACAAGGTTGTTGTGGGAGATACCGAACCGACCGTTCGCGGAACGTTTGGCGCCAATGTAGGTTGGAAAGGATTGTATGTTAACCTTACCTTCTCTTACCAATGGGGTGGACAGGCTTACAATCAAACTTTGGTGGACAAAGTGGAGAACTCCAACAAATATCAGAATGTGGACAAGCGCGTGTTGACCGAAACTTGGCAGAAACCAGGCGATGTAGTTCGATACAAGGCTAATGTTACCGACCGTTTGACGCAGTCATACACCTATGCCAGTTCCCGTTTTGTGCAAGATTTGAACTTATTACAACTGTCATCGTTGTCTGTCCAGTATGAATTGCCCAAGAGTTGGATTAAGCCACTGCGAATGGAAAGTGTCAGATTGTCCTTCAATACATCAGACCTGTTGTATCTCTCAACCGTGAAGCGTGAGCGTGGAACATCCTATCCTTACGCAAGAGCATTCACAATCGGTCTTCGTGCAAACTTTTAAATCGTAACAAACATGAAAATCAAGATATTCATATTGTCGGCAATAGCTTGCCTCGCCACGACCTCATGTAGCGATTGGCTTGATGTACAACCCTCTTCACAAAAAGATCGTGAAGACTTGGTGAAGACCGACGAAGGCTATAAGCAAATGCTTTATGGCACCTATATCAATTTGGTCAGCACAGACCTGTATGGTCACAACCTCACTTATGGCCTGCTGGAGGGTATCGCCCGCAACTATTGCAAGAATCCAGTGACCAACTATGACTACAAGAACACTTCGGTTAGGGGAACCATTGATGCCATCTGGGATAAAATGTATAACAACATCGCCAATGTGAACAGCATATTAAAAGACATAGAGGATAACAAAAGTGTGTTCTCCAAGGGCGAAAGAGAACTGATAGAAGGTGAAGCCTATGCCATGCGTGCCTATATGCACTTCGACTTGATGCGTATGTTTGCACCTGCCTATTCCCTGGGGAGTGATGCAACAGCCATTCCTTATGTCGAAACCTATGAAAGAGTGAGATATCCGCACCTTTCAGAAAAAGAAGTGGTGGAGAAAGTTTTGGCGGACTTAGACCGTGCAGAGTCGTTCTTGACTCAGGCTGGAGACCCGCTGATTTCCGGTCCACAAACCATCACTTATTCCGGCAAGGGCGACTTGACCGCCAACCGTCAATACCGTTTCAACTATTGGGCAGTTCAGGCATTGCGTGCTCGGGTCTATATGTATATAGGTGATGAGGAAAATGCCATGAAGTATGCGGATATGGTGATTGAGAAAGGACCATTCTCTTGGGTGAAAGAGTCAGATATCGCTTCAGGCGGAGACAAAATATTCCTGCCGGAAATGATTTGTGGTTTGGATGTTCCTGACCTGCCCAATTATTATGAAAGCTACTTCAAATCAGAAAGCTATTCCTTGTCAGACGGATGGGGCAACTACGGACTGAATGTCTTTGAGGATGCCAACGATTATCGTTATCTCTATTTGTTGACCAATGACAAGAAAAACAACAAGGTGATTTCTTGCAAGTATAACCAAGATGTTAAGTCAAATGGAACGATGAAGAAGCAAACCATTCCGTTGATACGTCTGGGGGAGATGTATTTGATCTCTGCAGAATGCAACAAGGTGAAAAATCCCCAAAAGACAGTGGCATTGTTGAGAGAACTGAAATTGCATCGTGGATATCTGTCTGAAGACAAGGGCATAGCAGACAATGCGACAGCTGATGAACTGCAGCAATATATCGCTAAGGAAATGCGTAAGGAAACCTATGCTGAAGGACAGATGTGGTTCTATTATAAGCGTCTGAACTCGTCGACAACTCCGGATTTCAATCCATGGATGCCGACTGCCACCACCCAGATGAAGACCTCCTATTATACCTTCCCGCTGCCTGAGGCAGAGAAAGAATATGGTAACATTCCATCCTCAAAATGATATAAACATGAAAAATATATTAGCATTGTTTCTGTTCGCGGGCATGCTGGCAGCATGCTCTACGGACGAGATAGAAGTGTTTGACAACAACAACTATCTGTCTTTCTCTTCCAATTCATTGTCTTATACGTTTGCGTTTGACGATGATGCAACCCAATCTGCCGAATTCAACATACCGGTGGTCTATGCCGGTCGCTATAGCAGTCAGGACGCGACGTTCTCCATCGTCGCTGTCCAGGAAAAGAGCACAGCCGTGGAGGGCACACACTATCAAATGTCTTCTCCTCAAGATATGGTCATCAAGGCTAATACGAATAAGGGGAATGCCGTGTTGAAATTATTCCGTACGCCAGACATGAAGACAGCCAACGACACGTTGGTTCTGGCCATCAAGGCCAATGACCATTTCCTGCCAGGTCCTGTGGACACTATGCGTGTGGTGATAACAGACAGAATTATCAAACCAGACTGGTGGACCTATACTGTATACGACCGCTATTTGGGCTCTTATACCGAATTGAAGTTGAGATTGTTTCTTGAATTCATGGGTGTGAAAGATGGCTCAGATCCTTTCGACACGGATGAATATGTGCAATGGCTGGACTATGGAACCGGCAATTATATTTATAAGTCGTTCAAGGATTGGGAGGTGAAACCTAAAGTGATGGAGTTTCGGCAATGGTTGCTCGTGAATAAGAACAACCCTGTCGACACGAATGGAAAACCTGTATCAGAAACATTAGGCAATTTCTAAACGAAAGAAGAAAAAGATATGAATAAAATTAGCATATTGTTGATGACATTGTCGGTCTCACTATTCATGTCATGTCTGAGTGATGACGGCAATTACAATTATAAAAAGCTTGGTGATGTTGACATTTCGGGGTTGGAAGACTCCTACCGATTTATCTTGCAAGAGAATGTGAATTTAAAGCCTTCTGTAAAGACAGATATAGACCAAAACAATCTGACGTATTGTTGGCGTATCGGGGCAGACACCTTGTCGAAATCAAAGGATCTTGATTACACCTTTGTGAGAATCCCGACAAGTTCGGACCCATTGACTTTTGAGGTCTATGACAAAACAACAGACGTGAGATATGCGAAGAAAATCAAAATGAGTGTTGTCTCTCCATTCTATACGGGTTGGCTTATTCTTGCTGACGAGAATGGAAAGAGTGTGCTCGACTTTCAGTCTTATGAGGCAGACCAACTCTTCTACCATGACCTCTATAAAGAAGTGAATGGCGAAGATATGAAGGGGGAGCCGTTGGCAGTCAAGCAATTGAACTATCAAGACGGCTTTACCGGTGCCTATGCTGATCGTGTCGTTGTGGTCAACAAGGATGGAGAATCACCAGACCTTGACGGAACATCACTCTTGAAATACACCACATTTGAGAGCCAGTTTAAAACAGACGAAGCGCCGTCCGTTAGCAACATCACAGCGGAATACTATGGTTCTGACAAGGTGGTGTGTGTAGTGACAGCATCCGGAAAAGTCTATGGCAAGACCCCTGGTGGCATGGGAACTCCAGAAGACGGCTATTTCCAATACCCTTATCGAGAGGACAGTAAGGGCTATAACATGGCTCCATTCTTGGTGCGTGGAGGTTATACTCAATACTATTTCGGTTTTGATACAGCCAATCATAGATTTGTCTATTTCACATCCTCTTATCTGTCTTCTACCATCTCACCCTTGATCTGGGATCGGACAGCGTCAATTCAGAACGAAAATCTTGATAAGATAGAAGGAACTCCAGTATGGATGGGATCATTCCTCTATAATGAGAAAGTGTATACAGTCATGAAACGCAATGATGGGTATTGGCTGTATTGTTTCAGTGTGAAATATGATGCTACTTGTACCTTGACAGCTTGCGCCAAGTTGCCTGACGGACTGATTGCTTCTGGTAGTTTGTTCCAAGTGCATCCTACATCTCCCTATTTGTTTGTGACTAATGGAAACAAGCTGATGGCTCTCAATCTTGATAATTTGGGAAATATGGAGTCGGCTGTCAACGAAATCGCCACTTATGATGGCGAAATCACAGCCATGCACTATGCTTATAATAACAACAAGAGTATCAATGAATTGGCTATTGCTATAAAGCAACCGTCTGGTACATCTTCAGTGCTGCTGATTGATCCTCAGCTGACAGCTCATGGTCAGGTGTTGAAACATTATGACAACATTCAAGGACGAGTGGTCAGCCTTTATAGAAAGGTTATGTAATTGGAAAAATCATGAAAAAATATTTGTCAACAATAGTGTTCTTTTTAAGCTCTTTGCTGTCGGCCTATGCTGGTGATGGATTTAAAATCACAGGTGATGTTACAGAGGTTGCAGATGGTACGACACTCTATCTTCAGTTGGTCGGCCCACCATCCATCCGGTTGGACAGTACGAAAATTGAAAAGGGGCATTTTGAGTTTTCTGGAGCGGACAGAACTAAACCTGAATGGGCATTGGTCTCTGTCAAAGGGCAGTTCTTGCCATTGTGTGATTTCTATTTGGAAAATGGAAATATCACGATGAATGGTAGCCGTTATAAAACTCAAGCAACGGGTACGGTGACCAATGAACAATATAATTATTATAATCAGAACATCAATTCAATGTTCTCATATATATATAATATGAATGTGGCATTGTCCATGGCAACAGATCCTGTAGCCAAGGATAGCTTAAAACTGAAAAAGCAAAAGGCTGAATCAGAGTTGCTCAACAAAGAAGTTGGTTTTGTTCGTCAGTATCCATCTTCCCCCGTGTCACTTCGCATCGTGGAATATATCTGTCGTAATGCAAAATCGGAGGACATTCTTCGTTATGTGTCCTATCTGTCACAAGACCAGCAAGCTACAGAAACTGTTGCCAAGCTGAAGGACTATGCCCACCGTCAGAAAATGACAGAGGCGGGAACAAAAGCTCCGACTTTTACGTTGAAGGACGATAAAGGTAGAAATGTTTCCCTCGCAGACTATAAGGGAAAATATTTGCTGATAGATTTTTGGGCATCGTGGTGCGGCCCCTGTCGTGCCAGTTTCCCTGCTGTCAAAGAGTTGTATGTCAAGTATAAGAGTGATAAATTTGATATTCTCGGGTTGTCTCTCGACAAGAAAGAACCTGCTTGGAGAAAAGCTTTGGCGGAAGAAAAATGTCCTTGGACACAAGTCGTGGATTTGGACGGAACTGTCGCTAATAAATATGCGGTGTCGACCATCCCACTGATGGTCCTTATCAACCCGGATGGTACAATCTGTGGAAAGTTTGACAAATCAACAATAGCAGATAAATTAGCTGATTTGTTTCCCACAAAGTGACGGAATCTTTGAATGTTATACGAATAAAATCTCTCATCCTGATAGAAAAGGGTGGGAGATTTTTGTTTATAGGCTTCATCTTTTGAATAAGGTGGGCTGCATTCGGAAATAAAAACAAATGAATTTGTTTTATATTCCACTCATTTGCACTACCTTTGGATAAGGTAGGCTACATTCGGAAATAAAAACAAATAAATTTGTTTTATATTCCACTCATTTGCACTACCTTTGCAAAAGAGTAAACAGTAAGATTGACTATGGCAGACAAGAAACTTAAGTTCGCACTTTTCGGCAATGAATACCAGGCTCGCAAGTCCGCGTCTATCCAACGGGTGCTTGACTCCCTCGTGGCACATGGCTCGGAAATCTATATTGATCGTCCGTTTTATGAATTCCTTACCCAAACAGTGGGGATTAAGACTCGTGTGGACGGAATCTTTGATGACTATAATTTTGATGTGGATTTCTGCATCTCCATGGGGGGTGACGGTACATTCCTTAAGACTGCCGCACGAGTAGGGTCTAAATGTATTCCTATTGTGGGTATCAACACCGGACGGCTCGGATTCTTGGCTGATGTGGGACCTACAGAGATTGATGAGGCCCTGCAACTTCTGTTCGACGGCACGTATGAAGTGGAAAAACAGACTGTGATCAAGATTGAGGCAGAAGGTGAACCTATTGAGGGTAATCCGTATGCCTTGAACGATATCGCCCTGTTGAAGCGCGATACGGCATCGATGATTTCTATACGCACTTCCATTGGTGGTGACTATCTTGTCACCTATCAGGCAGATGGTCTCATCGTGACCACGCCGACAGGATCCACGGCTTATTCCTTGTCCAACGGCGGTCCGATTATGGTGCCCCGCACCGGTACGCTCTGCTTGACAGCCGTGGCTCCCCATAGCTTGAATATCCGTCCCATTGTCATTCCGGACGATTGCGAGATAACTCTCGAGGTGGAAAGCCGTTCGCACAATTTCCTTGCCGCCATCGACGGCCGCTCGGAGAAACTCCTTGAGGGAACCCGTGTCACCATACGCAAGGCTCCTTTTGCCGCCCATGTGGTTAAGCGATTGGGGCAACGCTATTTCTCAACGCTGAGAGAGAAGATGATGTGGGGCATGGACGGAAGAAGGCAGTTTGATATCCGAGATTTCTGAAATGTCCAAACTCAAAAAACTGCTGCGCCTTGAGCGTAGCCAATACACCACCCGCCAACTGTTCCATTGGCTTTGGAGCGCATGGCGTGGAAACCGACGGCAGGCATTGCTCAATGCCGCTATCGGAATCGCCGGTGTGGGCGTGAGTCTCGCTTCGGTGTGGGCGGTGCAGCATGCCATCGATGTGGCATCGGGTACAGCCAAGGGATCCATACTCTGGAGTGTGGTGATGATGGGAGCACTTATCTTGATGGATTTCGCGCTCAACATTTCCGCCATTTGGGTGAGGAACATTTTGGGCGTGCGTGCCCAAAACCGCATGCAGCAACGCATACTTGACCATATACTTCATGCACAGTGGGGCGGTAAAGACCGCATGCACAGCGGTGATGCCCTCAACAGATTGGAGACGGATGTGCAGACTGTGGTCACCTTTCTGACCGAGACCTTGCCCAATACCCTGTCGGTGCTCGCGCTTTTTCTTGGTGCCTTCTTCTATCTGTTTGCGATGGACCGCATGCTTGCAGTCATCGTTGTGGCGATCATCCCCTTGTTCGTGCTTGTCAGTCGTGTCTATGTCAATCGCATGCGTCTTCTTACCCGGCATGTGCGGGCTTCGGACAGCCAGGTGCAGAGCGTGCTTCAGGAAACCATTCAGCACAGGGTGCTCATCAAAACCCTTGAGGGCGAGCAGCCTATGCTCGACCGGCTCGAAAACACACAAGGACAGTTGCGCCGCAATGTGATCAAGCGAACGGTCTTCTCTGTGTTCTCCAACACGGTGCTCAACCTTGGCTTCGCCTTAGGTTATCTTGTAGCCTTTGCCTGGGCGGCAGTGCGTATGTCTGCCCATTCTCTCACCTTTGGCGGCATGACAGCCTTCCTGCAGTTGGTCAACAAAATCCAAACCCCAGCGAGGAACCTTACCAAGCTTGCTCCCGCCTTTGTGGCAGTGCTCACGGCTGCTGAGCGACTCATGGAACTGGAAGACAGTCCGCTTGAAGAACAAGGAGAGCCTCTGACGATGAAAGCACCTTGCGGTGTGAGATTCACAGAGGTAAGTTATGCCTATGGCGATGGTGATGGAGATGTGCTCCACCGTCTCTCTTTCGATTTCCGCCCCGGAACCTCAACCGCCATTCTCGGTGAGACCGGAGCCGGCAAGACCACGCTCATCCGTCTTATCCTCGCCTTGCTCTCTCCGAGAGAAGGAAAGGTGACCCTCTATGACGCTCATGAGGAGCGCGTCATGACACCCCGGTTGCGCTGCAACCTCGTCTATGTGCCCCAGGGAAACACACTGATGAGCGGCACCATCCGTGACAATCTCCGCTTGGGAAGATTGGATGCCACAGAAGAGGAGATGAGCGAAGCCCTTCACCAGGCATGTGCTGACTTTGTGTTCAACCTGCCCAAGGGACTGGACACGCTCTGTGCCGAGCAGGGAGGAGGACTGAGTGAAGGACAGGCTCAGCGCATCGCCATAGCCAGAGCTTTACTGCGGCGAGGACAGGTGATGCTCTTCGACGAGGCCACTAGCGCTCTCGACCCAGCGACCGAGCGGCAGTTGCTCCACAACTTGCTTGCTGAGCACCAACATACGGTCATCTTCATCACTCACCGTCCGGCGGTGGTCGACTATTGCGACCAACTGCTTAGGGTGGGAGAGTAATGAGGAAGAAAAACAAGAACCATCAGAAAAGATAGATATGTCACTTTTACATTTGCACGATATCAACAAAACCTACCAGGGCGCACAACCCTTGCATGTGCTCAAAGGTATCAACCTCGACATTGAACGAGGCGAATTTGTGAGCATTATGGGAGCGTCGGGGTCGGGAAAGTCGACCCTGCTCAACATCTTGGGCATCCTCGACAACTATGATACGGGGGAGTATATACTTGACGGAACCCTCATCAAGAACCTCAGTGAGACGCGTGCTGCACAATACCGCAACCGCATGATTGGATTCATCTTCCAGTCGTTCAACCTCATCCCCTTCAAGACGGCTGTCGAGAATGTGGAGCTGCCCTTGTTCTATCAAGGGGTGAGTCGCCGTCGCCGCCATCAGCTCGCTCTCGACTATATTGACCGCCTCAGTCTTCTTCCTTGGGCAAATCATTATCCCAACGAGATGTCCGGCGGACAGAAACAACGTGTAGCCATAGCCCGTGCGCTCATCACCCGGC
>JBNMIE010000065.1:0-14346 GCA_050873125.1 Prevotella sp. | reverse complement strand
GTCCAGTGAGCAACGTGGCTGCCGCCCTGCAAGGTGAACTTGCCGGTGTGGAAATACGCAGCACCTCTGGCACACCAGGTTCAGCCGTGACCGTCAATGTGCGTGGCGCCACAAGCATCAACAGTGACGCTTCGACCAACCCGCTCTATGTCGTCGACGGCGTACCTATGGACGAAGAGTTTGACCTTTCCCAGCTTAACATGGACGACATCCAAAGCATTGAAGTGCTGAAAGACGCATCCTCATCCGCCATCTATGGTTCACGTGGAGCCAATGGTGTCATCATCATCACCTCCAAACGTGGCGACAATTCCGGGAAGGCTTCCATTCGCTTCAATGCGTCCTTCGGACTGCAACAAGCCGAGCGGGAGATGGATGTGATGAATCCACAGGAATGGATAGACTGGCGCACGAAGTGCAACAACACACGTTATGTCAGCACCTACAGCAACAAGGGAGCCACCGCACAAGATGACTTTACCACAAGAATTAATTTGGTGGGCATGAACGTGAACTATGTCAACGATCCCCGTTGGGCGATGGCCAACCATGGCGGACTGGCATTGGTGGATTGGCAAAGTGAACTTTTCAGACTTGCCACATTCCAAAACTATTCACTCTCGGCAACACAAGGAGGAAAGAACGGCAACTATCGTCTTTCTGTGGGATATACAAGTCAAGATGGTATTGTCATCAAAACCGACTATCGAAAACTGACAGCACAATTCTCTGGAGAGACGAGAGTCAAAGACCGCATCACCATGGGACTGAAAGTAGCTCCCGTTGTGGAATGGTATGGAGGAGGTGGTGTAGACGGAAAAGACAATGCCGCCATGGCTGCCCTCACGGCAACCCCTGTAGCCGAAGGCGATGCTGGCATCTACACCAATGCCCAGCCATACGAAAGATATCTGTGGGCCAGTGGCGGCACCAGCCCCGTGGCGACTATGGAACGTTGGGACAACAAGAAAGAAAAACTGAACGTGAACTCATCGGTCTATTTGAACGTTGACCTGACGAAGGGACTGCAAGCCCGTGTCTTAGGCGCATGGAACTACTATGACTACAAGACCCGGCGGTTCATCCCGGGAAGTCTCAACCGCGATTGGGCTAAATACCCAGAAGGCTATTTCACCCAAGGACAATGGACGGGAACCTCACAACACAAACTGATGGCACAAGCCCAACTGACTTGGAATAAGTCTTGGGGCAAACACAGCGTGAACGCCATTGCGGGTTGGTCGTTAGAGTCAACGACCAATGCCTACAAATATTCCATGAAGGCAACTCAATATCCCAATGACGCCATAGAAGGATTCAACAACTTGAACCAAAACATTGTGGATGCTACTGCGACCTACTGTACGGAAGACAATATGGTGAGCTATTTCGGACGTGTCATCTACAATTATGCCGACAAATATCTTGTCAACGCAAGTATCCGCCGTGACGGTAGCAGCAGGTTTGGACGCAATAACCGCTGGGGAACCTTCCCCGCATTCAGTGCCGCCTGGCGCATTTCCAAGGAGCCATTCTGGCCCAAGAAAATGGTACTCACTGACGCCAAGGTAAGAATCAGCTATGGCAGCAACGGCAGCAAGTCGCTCCCCATCAGTTCTGCCAACGGCATGCTCACCTCCAACAACTATTCAAGCAATGGCAACATCACGACAGGATATCTGCCAGCAAGCCTTGAGAACCCTGACCTGACTTGGCAGAAGACCAACAGTTGGGACTTGGCCATGGATTTAGGCTTCCTGAAAAACAGGATCTCCCTGTCTCTCGATTTCTACAAGAAGACCATCACCGACATGCTGTACAAAGTCAGCATGCCTTCCGACATCGGCTTTGCCACAGGCTACAGCAACATCGGCAACATCGAGACCAAAGGTCTGGAGTTGGAACTGAAAAGCAACAATCTGACAGGAAGACTCAAATGGACCACCTCTTTCAACATGGCCTATACCCGTTCCATTGTCAAGAGTCTCGGCAACAACAAGACCATCTATTGTGGATTCGACAACAAAACCCAAGTCATCGAAGTTGGGAAACGCGTAGGTGAGTTTTATCTCTATGATGCCGTTGGCGTATATCAGACGAAAGAGGATTTGGAGAAATATCCCAAACAGACATCCTCCACACTCGGCAGTGTGCGCTATCGCGATGTAAATGGTCCTGATGGAGTGCCCGACGGTAAGATCACTGAAGCAGACAAAATCCATGCCGGCCATCCCTCTCCCGACTTCACTTATGGTCTGACGAATACTTTCAGATACAAAAACTTTGACTTCTCGTTCCTCATCACCGCCCAGACTGGTGGTAAAATCTTCAGTGCACTGGGCAGGGCCTTTGACCGGCAAGGAATGGGAGTGGCCAACAATGTGCTCAGGAAATATAAGAACATGTGGTTCTCTGAGCAAGAACCTGGCGACGGAAAAACGCCCTGTGCATGGAACACGTCTACTGCCGAGGAATACAGTACTCGTTGGCTCTACAGTTCTGATTTCATCAAATTGAAAAATATCACTTTGGGCTACACTGTTCCTGTGAAGAAAGGCTCATTCTTCAGCCAAATCAGAATCAATGGAAGCATCGAGAATGTATTTATCATTGACAGCTATGACGGTGGATTCTCTCCCGAATCAAACAATTCCGGTTCATTGGTCAACAGCTATGATTATGGAGCCTACCCATTGTCAAGGACTTACAGCCTTGGCATCAATCTGACTTTCTAACATTTCTAAATCAAAAAACAGTCATGAAAAAGAATATTATTTCAACAATAGCTGCCGTTGTCTTGCTGACGTCATGCAACGATTTCCTGGAAACAACGCCTAAAGACAGAAACTCCACGGAAAACTTCTACCAGACAGAAGCTCAGATGGACCAGGCGTTGACGGGAGTCTATGGATGTCTGAAGCCCATCTCGCTCTATTCCCTACAAATGAGCGAACAGAGATCAGACAACATGTGGATTACAAACGACACCAAACAGAACGACAATGTAGACATTGCCCTCTTCAACAACAATGCCTTGGTCGGCGATGCCACAGTGCAAAATTGCTGGGCCGACTATTTCACCATTGTTGCCTCTGCCAACAAACTACTCGACAAGCTCGACGAAGTGAAACTCAGTGATAGTAAGCTACAGACTGAATATAAGGCCGAAGCCCGCTTTCTCCGAGCCATGGCATACTTTGACCTGGTGAGATATTTCGGCAGAGTGCCCGCTCCACAACACAGCCTCAGCACCGAACAAGCATTCCATTTAGGGCAAAGCGAACCGGCAGACGTCTACAAAAACATCATTGTCCCAGACTTGCGATATGCCATGGACAATCTGCAAACGACAGCGCCCAAGGACTATCAAGGAAACACTCACTCTGAGCGTGTGACAAATAATGCAGCCAAGGCTTTGCTTGGTAAGGTATATCTCACCATGGCGGGTTTCCCTTTGAATATGACAGAGAAGAAGGATTCTGCTGCTATTCTCTTCAAACAAGTCATCGATTATGCCGAAGCCAACAATAAATATTGGGCAAAGAACATGGATGAATGGAACAAGATGTGGATTCACGAAAACGACAACAAATATTTCATTTTCGAAATCCAACACATTGCAGCCTCCGGACAAGGCAACATGCATACAGCCAACTGCATGACCAAGCCCAGCGTGTCCATCTGGTGCAATCCAAATCTTATCATTGGCAATGTCCACATCTATGCGGAAAAGAATCTGCGGGATCATTTCAAGGAAACTGATGAAGAAGGAAACAACATCGACAAGCGTTCATGGGGAACCATCAGCACTTCATCCATCGCCTCTGATGACAACCCCACCGTTGACAACGACAATTTGGTCTTTGTCAAATTCTTCGAGAACAAGGTGAAACGTGCAACATTGGGCTATACAGACATGGATGCGACCATCATCGACCGCACATATTGGCCACAGAATTTTCCCATCATCCGCCTTGAGGATGTCATGTTGCTCTATGCGGAAATTGTCGGGAACACGGAGGAAGGGGTGCGTCTAGTCAACAAGATTCGCAACCGGGCAGGATTGGAGTCCCTTCCATCATCCATCAGCGAGACAGATTTTCAAGAGGCTGTCTCCAATGAGCGCCGGTATGAGTTGGCTGGAGAAGGTGTGAGATGGCACGATTTGGTCAGACAGAACAAATATGTACAAGTAATGCAGGACATGTTTGTCAATGATGACGAAACAGCAGACCAATCTTATGCAAGTCTTGCCAAACGTGTGACCAAAGATTCCTATCTGTACCCCATTCCTCTGCAACAAATGCAAGTGATGGAAGGACTGTATAAGCAGAATCCCGGTTATTAAGAGACTATCGCTATCCAATAACAAACAAAAAACTTCTTATCAATGAAATTCAATAAAACCATAGTCTTGTCTTTGTGTTGTTTTTTCTCATGGACGACAAATGCCCAAGAACAGAAACAAAAAGTCGGCGAGTTTCTAAAAGAAACTCAACAGCTCAACAGCTCAGACAAGTTGCTTCCACGCAAATGGCAGTACAAACCAGAAGGACAAGATTTCGTCTGTGTAAACGGGACAAACCGTTACACCCGAGCCCTTTATGGCAGCCACGACGAAGACCGTATCGAAACCAGTGACCGGCCTGTTTTCGTAGCCTATAAAAGCAAAGACAGCCGTAACATCAGTTTCTTGGTCACCATCGGCGGCAGGACCATTAACTTGGAGAACACCGATTATTGTGAGGCCCGCTACACGGCAGGACGCCGTTCCTACGTGCTTCGAGACAAGCAATGGGGAAAAGGAGAAATCAGAATGTCGGTGCTAGCCTTTCCCGACCGACAAGGCGGCATTTGGAAAATCACCACACAGGGATTTGACAAGCAAGTGAAATTCACATGCCAAATGTGCAAGATTGCCAACCAGAAGTTGGTCAGATGGGGAGACATGGGAGCGGAAACTACCGGTTCTTTTGAAGCGTCACCCACCAAGAGCAAGCTTCAGGAAAAGTCTTGGTATGCACAAAATGCCACATCCTTTCTATCTGTCGAGAAACAACAGTTGCATGCAGCCGCACCACAAGCGCTCAGCATCGACAATACTTGTGAGAAAATGGCTGACAAGAAAACAATGGCTGCCTATTCCTCCGAATACGACAAGGCAGAAGCCTATCGTCAGTCATTGGCAGGCAGTGTCGTATTCAACACACCCGACCCCTATATCAACACCTTGGGTGGTGTGCTCACCACAGCCGGCGACGGCGCTTGGGACAACGACACATTCCTGCATGGAGCCATAGTCTGGCGCATGCAACTGCCGGGATGGCGAGGAGCCTATATGGGCGACTTCCTGGGATGGGACGACCGGGCGAAAAAACACTTCGACGCCTATGCGGAAAGTCAGGTCACCAATGTTCCTTGCACCATTCCGCATCCGACCCAAGACAGCACCAACAATCTTTGCCGCGCCGCCCATCTATGGGGAAGTCCGATGTATAGCAATGGATACATCTGCCGTGTTCCACACCGTAACAACGTGATGCACCACTACGACATGAACCTCAGCTACATCGACGAACTGCTATGGCACCTCAGTTTCAACGCCGACAAAGAATACATCAAAAAGATGTGGCCCGTCATCAAGCGGCACATCCGTTGGGAGAAGCTAAACTATGATCCCGACAATGACGGACTCTACGATGCCTATTGCTGCATCTGGGCCAGCGACGGCCTCTATTATAATAGTGGTGGCGTGGCACATTCTTCCGCCTACAACTACAGATGCAACCTGATGGCAGCCCGCATTGCGGAAATAGTGGGTGAGGATCCACAACCATATAAAGACGAAGCCGACAAAATCCTACAGGCCATGAACACCAAACTCTGGATGAAGGACAAAGGGTGTTGGGCAGAATACAAAGACTTGATGGGACTGAAGCGCCTCCACAAGAGTGCCGCCCTTTGGACGGTATACACGCCCATTGACAGCTATGCCTGTTCGCCGGAGCAAGCCTACAGCGCCACAAGATATGTCGACGAGAACATTCCCCACATCCCCATCCGCATTGAAGGCGAGAACTCCGACTACTACACCTTAAGCACCACCAATTGGATGCCGTATGTATGGAGCACCAACAATGTGGCGCATGCCGAAGTGATGCACACCGCATTGGCCTACTTCCATGCAGGGCGCAGTGACGAGGCGTTCAAGATCATGAAGGGCGACTTGCTCGACGAAATGTATCTCGGTGCCAGCCCCGGCAACATCGGACAGATTAGTCACTATGACGCCGCAAGAGGTGAAATCTATCGCGATTTCGCCGACAATGTCGGAGTGGTGGCCAAGACCGCCATTCAAGGTCTCTATGGCATCTCGCCCGATGCGCTCAACGGTCGCTGCTATATCCGCCCCGGCTTCCCGTCACAATGGGACAGTGCCTCTGTTGTCACCCCCTACATTCAGTATTCCTTCAAACGGGAGAACGGCAAGGAAATCTACGACATCACTCAGAACTTCGCACAGCCGTTACAGATCATAATTCGCCAAAACATCGGCAACGGAAGATACAAGGAGACGGCATTGTCCAACGATAAACACCAACAAGTAGTGTTGGACGTTGCCTGCACCTCAACGGACATCGATGACCAAGCCACCAATGCGGTGAAAGAGAAGAAAGAAGACATCGGAACAGAATTCGGCCATGTGGTGACGGCCGATTGTAAGATGGTGAAAATGGACAAGTTCTTCAATGCCAATGTCACCGACATTTTCAAAAACGAATACACCTCGCCCGCATCGCCCTATACCACCTTGCGTATTCCGAAAAACGGCTATGGCGAATGGTGCCATCCGCAATTCTATGCGGAGACCAACGATTCTGTTTTCCGTACACTCGTAAAAAGCAACGTATACACTGCGAAATTGGAAGAAGGGAAACAAATTCCATTCCGCAGTATGACAAAAGGCAAAAATATTGTGTACACCTCTCTTTGGGACAACTATCCCGACAGTGTGACCATTCCATTGAAAGGCAAAGCTGAACATGCCTATCTGCTGATGGCTGGAACAACCAACCAAATGCAAAGTCGCATAGCCAACGGCATTGTCCGCATCACTTACACCGATGGCAGTCAGCAAACACTGGAACTGACAAATCCGGACAACTGGTGTCCTATAGAACAAGACTATTATGTGGACAACTACGCCTTCAAAGTGAAAGGTCCCCGCCCCTACCGTGTGCATTTCATGTCCGACACAGTAAGCAGAAACATTGGCGATGCACTCAATATCCGAGGTGTGTATGGTCGGGAGATTCCTGGAGGAGCCGGTGAATTGCTTGACATCAAGTTGCTCCCCAACAAGAAGCTCAAGAGCATCACTGTTCGTACTCTATCAAATGATGTTGTGATTGGTATCATGGGCGTTACCCTGCAATAGCCCGATGGGGTGTTCCGTCTTCATGCTGCGGAGCACCCCTGTTTTAAAGCTCTACAAATATGAAAAGACTATCTCTATCATTATTCTTTATTTGCTTAGTATTATTTGTTCATGCAGACAATACACGAAAGGACATACTTTTTAATTTTAATTGGAGATTCCATTTCGGTGAAGTTTCTCATCCAGAAGTAGTTAATTTCGATGACAGCAAATGGCGCTCTGTTAACCTTCCTCATGATTTTCAGTTTGAAGAGCCTTGGGACTCTACGGCTATCGGTGGCAGAGGTTTCAAACAATTAGGCACAGGTTGGTATCGCAAGACATTCAAAGCGGATTCTTCATGGAAAGGCAAACGTATACTTATTGATTTTGAAGGTATTATGCTCAATGGGGAAATCTTTTTTAACGGAGAAAAGGTCGGTGAAGATTATTATGGATATCAAGGTGTCGATGTTGACATAACCCAATTAATCAATTGGGAAGGAAGTAATGTGATTTCTGTCCATGCCAACACAGGAAACCGACATAGCTCTCGTTGGTATACAGGAGGAGGTATAAACCGTGATGTTCACCTCATTGTAAAAGACTATGTTTCTGTGGCCCGTAATGGATTGTACATAACAACCCCTACTGTTCATGCCGATAGAGCGGCCATACAAGTTCAAGTGGAAATTGATGGCTCGCAAGAAAGGCGTAATGGGGTTGTTGTTAATGCTGTTATCAGAGATCCACAAGGTCAAATTGTTGCGGCAACAAATTCCACTATTCCAAATCTGTCAAAACTGAAGAAATTGGAAGTAACCTTACCACAAACAACAATCGTCCATCCACAATTATGGTCATGTGACACCCCTAATCTATACACCTGTTACGTTACCTTGAAGAAGGATGGTAAAATCATTGACGATGTCAGTGAAGAGTTCGGCATTCGCACCATTGAATATAGTCCACAATTTGGCTTTAAGCTCAATGGAAAGAAAGTCTTTCTCAAAGGTATTGCCAATCATCATGACCTTGGTGCATTGGGCGCAGAAGCTTTTGAAACAGCTATTAAACGCCAATACAAAGTTCTTAAGGAATTCGGATTTAATTGCGTAAGAGCAACGACCAACCCTTACAGTAAATCATTTATTCGGGAAGCCGACAAGCAAGGGTTTCTCATTATTGATGAATTGTATGACAAATGGACAGAATACAACTATTGGTCAGGAAGCATTCCTTTTAGTCAGATGTGGCCATGGTCTGTCAAAGAATGGATAAAACGAGACCGCAACCATCCATCTGTTATCTTGTGGAGTCTTGGCAATGAGCTTCAATTCCGAGAAGACTTATGTGGCTATCCTACAGGCGACTGGGGTATAACCACCTATCACATGATGAAAGTAATGGTTGACAGATATGACAAGACTCGTCCTACCACTGTTTGTATGTTTCCATCCCGCGCTAACGCCATTGACCGACATGATTCTATTTATAACACTTATCGCATTGCTCCCGAATTGTCTAAGGTCACCGATGTGGCAAGCTTCAATTATTGTTATGACGCATATCAAGATTATTTAAAAGATGATCCCAAGCTCATTATATACCAAAGCGAAGCAAGCACACACGAATTGGCAGCCGCCTTTTATGGAATGGACCAACAACGCATGGTTGGACTCACTTATTGGGGAGCCATTGAATATTGGGGAGAATCAAGCGGATGGCCCAAGAAGGGATGGGACTATTCTTTCTTTAACCATACATTGGAGCCTTACCCACAAGCATACCTTATGAAAGCTTGCTTTGAACCAGAAAAGCCTCAAGTGTACATTGCCGTTGTGGATGAGCAAGGAGAGGAATTAGAATGGAACGACGTTGTAAGCGGACGCATGAAAATGACTTCCCATTGGAATCGGGAAAAATCAAGCAAACACAACATTTTCACATTCACCAACGCTGAAGATGTTGAATTATTGCTTAATGGGAAAAGTTTAGGCATCCAGCATAATGACACGACCGACATCAGAAAACGGAATATGATTTATTGGAAAAATGTTCCTTTTGAGAAAGGAACACTCATCGCCATTGCAAAAAAACACGGAAAGGAAGTCGCTCGCCATCAAATAAGAACTGCAGGAAAAGCAGTTGCACTGAAAGCCGTATGTGAAAACGAAAAATGGAAGAGTGATGGTATGGATTTGCAATATATCAGAGTTTACGCCGTTGACAAAAAAGGAATGGTTGTGCCAAACATCGAAGACGCAATAAAATTTGAAGTCAAAGGAGCCGCGACTCTAAAGGCTATCGATAATGGTGACCACTACACCAACGAGCTCTTTGATGTAAATCCCAAACACATGAAAGGAGGGTTTGTCATGGCCATCTTGAGGTCCGAGCGCAATCCAGGGAAAGTCACCGTCAGTATCACAAGTAAGAAATTTAGAAAAACAACACTAAAACTTAATACATATGAATAAACTAATATGCTTCATCATTTTCTTAAACCTTACTATTCAAGGTTTTGCAGAAAACAAAAGGAACAATATTCTATTCAACTTCGATTGGAAATTCCATTATGGAGAAGAAAAAAGAGCCATCAACGAAAATTTTGACGACAATGCATGGCGAACTGTGAATTTGCCACACGATTATCAGTTTGAACAGCCTTGGGACTCCACGGCCATCGGAGGCAGAGGTTTCAAGCCTCTCGGTATAGGATGGTATCGTAAAACATTCAACACTATGCCAGAATGGAAGAACAAGCGCATATTCATCAATTTTGAAGGCATCATGCTTAATGGAGAAATTTGGTTTAATGGTAAAAAGTTGGGGGATGATTCATACGGATATCTTGGATTTTCAGCCGACATTACTAAACTACTACACTACGATCGACCAAATGTTGTCGTAGTACGTGCAAATACAGGAACACGTAGCAGTTCACGATGGTACACAGGAGGAGGAATCTATCGTGATGTTCATCTTATAGTCAAGGATTCCATATCCATTGCCCGCCATGGTGTATACATCACTACGCCTTCCGTTTCCAAGTCCGAGGCAGAAGTGCAAATACAAGTGGAACTGGACTGTCCACGAATATGGCGTAAAGATGTCACAATAAAATGTGACATTATTGGTCCTGATAAGGAAAAGCTTTTTTCGTGCTCAACACCCGCTCCGACATTAACAAAACTTGCGACTCCCGAAGTAAAGTTACCTCTCGCAAAAATCTCCAATCCTAAACTATGGTCTTGTGAATCTCCTACATTATATACCGCCCATGTCAGTATTCTGCACAATGGTATTATCACAGATGAAAAAGATGAGTTCTTTGGCATACGGACTATAGAATTCGTCAAAGGCGAAGGATTTAAACTCAATGGCAAGAAACTTTTTCTAAAAGGGATTGCCTGCCACCACGATATGGGCGCTGTTGGTGCTGCAGCCTTTGAAACGAGTATTGCCCGTCAATTCACACAACTCAAGAAATTCGGATACAATATGATACGAACTTCTCACAACCCCTATAGTGAAGCATTTATGCGTGAGGCTGATAAACAAGGTTTTATCGTTATTGATGAATTCACTGATAAATGGGCGGATAAAAGTTATTGGGCAGGAAGCAAGCCATTCAGCCAATATTGGCCCGAAGGTATCACCGAATGGATTAAACGTGATAGGAATCACCCATGTGTTGCCATGTGGAGTTTGGGAAATGAACTTCAAATGCGTGAGGATTTGTGTGGATACGACACCGGTGATTGGGGGATAACGACCTATCGCATTCTTGATGTGTTGGTAAAACGCTATGATGCAACCCGCCCTACAACTGTAGCCATGTTCCCTTCACGTGCCAATGGGATCAACAAACACGATAAAAACTACAATACCTATTTGGTCGCACCAGAGCTGGCCACAGTGACAGATGTAGCAAGCTTCAATTACTGCTATGATGCTTACCAAGAATACCTTAAACATAATCCAGACTTGAATATATTCCAAAGCGAAGCCAGCACCCATGAGCTCGCTGCTGCCTACTATGGGATGGATCAAAAAAATATGGTTGGTCTTGCTTATTGGGGAGCCATTGAATATTGGGGAGAATCTAGTGGGTGGCCCAAAAAGGGATGGAACTATTCATTTTTCAATCACACCCTCGAACCCTATCCGCAAGCGTATTTAATGAAAGCATGTTTTGAACCGACCAAACCACTGATACACATTGGCGTTGTCGACGAAATGGGTGAAAAACTGGAATGGAACGATGTTATTAGTGGCCGCATGACTCTCTCTGATCATTGGAACCGGGAAAATGGAAGTCTGCAAAATTTGTTCACTTTCACCAATGCTGAAGAAGTGGAATTGTTCGTTAACGGAAAATCTTTGGGTAGACAAAAGAATGACACTACAGACATACATAAAAGAAATATGATTTATTGGAAAGACGTACCTTATGGGAAAGGCGGAAAACTCACTGCCGTAGCCTACAATAAAGGTATAGCCGTAACCAAACATGAGATTAAGACTGCAGGAAAAGCCGCTGCCTTAAAAGTCGTCTGCGAAAACAAAGACTGGAAAGGAAACGGTATGGATTTACAATATGTTAGGGTTTATGCTATTGACAAATCGGGAAACCATACCCCTCTTTGCTCAGAAGACATCAAGTTTACCGTCAGTGGAGCGGCATCACTCCTTGCCACAGACAATGGCGACCATTACACCAATGAACTTGCGACTGTCAATCCTAAACGAATGAAAAACGGCTTTGTTATGGTTATTCTCCGTGCCGACAAACAACCGGGAAAAGTGGACCTTATCATCGACAGCCCTCACTTAAAGAAAACAAAACTTTCTTTCATAACTAAATAATAAAAAAGTACAGCTCTCGACAATACCTAAATATAATGATTGCCACCCCGCGCCAAATCATTGTATTTAGGTATTGTGCATTTCTATGAACCACACTAACTTTGCAACCGAGAACAAACAGAATGTTTAACCCTATAAAATATAATAAGGAAATATGAAAAAGACGGTTATCATCTTCGGAACGAGCACCGGAACCTGTGAGGATTTGGCAGGACGCATCGGCGAGAAACTGGGTGTGGACAACATCATCAATGTGACAGACCTCAACGACAGCGTCATCGCAAACAATGACAACCTCATTCTCGGCACATCCACATGGGGCGCAGGAGAATTGCAGGACGACTGGTATGACGGCATCAAAGTCATCAAAGAATCCAACCTCAACGGCAAGACCATCGCCCTCTTCGGATGCGGTGACTCGGAATCCTATCCAGACACTTTCGTTGGCGGCATGGCAGAACTCTACAATGCGGTCAAAGATTCAGGTGCCAACATCATCGGTCAGGTGTCAACCGACGGCTACACTTTTGACGAGTCAGAGGCTGTCGTGGACGGAAAATTTGTCGGATTGGCACTCGACGAAGTGAACGAGGACGACAAGACAGACGAGCGCATCAACGCTTGGGTGGCAGAAATCCAGCCACAATTATAAGCAACATCACACAACTATAAAAGAAAGGCTTTCGAACATGCAGCAACCAACAGCAATGCCAGTAGACATGAAGGTTCTGATGAACCATATTTATGAGTACAAGAAAGGGGTACGTCGCATGGTGCTCTTCACCTTCAACAAAAGATATGAGGATTTCGCCATTCGAAGATTGGAGAGCCAAAACATCCAATACATCATCCAACCTGTGGGCAACGACCGGCTGAATCTGTATTTCGGCCGGGAGGAGTGTCTGAACGCCATCCGGATGATTGTGACCCGCCCACTGAACCAACTGTCGCCCGAGGAGGATTTCATTCTCGGCGCGATGTTGGGATATGACATCTGTGCCCAATGTGAACGGTATTGCGAGCGGAAACACAAATGCATGAAAGCCAGCTAACACAACACAATATCTATCAAGTTGCATTGCACAAAACGCCAACGGGGGACGAGTCTCAGATTCGTCTCCCGTTATTTTTGTTTTCCATGTTCGAGAAAGAAATAAACTGCGGATGAAAGTTTTTGATTTTCTTTGTTTTGTTTGGAATAATCATTATATTTGCAATCTAAAACCTAAGATTATGAAGACTCCGATAAGATTCGTGTTTCTGTTGTTGGTCATCCCGTTAGTGATGCTGTTCCTGCAGATTGACCGCATTATCTGCCTTGCCGTCACCCTACTTGTCTTCATCGCATGTGGGTATGTCTACAAGACATTCACAGATAGCCAAGACACCGAAACACCGAGTGATGATAACATGAACAATAAAACCGTCGGCGACCCCAATCCGACAAAAAAAGAATATGCCACTATGGGAACAAAAGACCTTTGTCTGCAACTGCTGCAGAAAATGGACATCAAGGTTGTGAAGGACGAAGACGAAGAGGATTCGTTCTCATTCGAGTACCTTGGAGAAAGAATGAGTTTCAGGGCCACCAACCAGAACAGTTACATTCTCCTCTATGACACATTCTGGAAGAAATTTCCCGTCGAGAATCTTGAGATGGTATCCCTTGCCCGCAAGGCGGTCAACAAGGCGAACATCGAGTATAATGGTTTCAAGCTACTTTACACATTCAATCAGAACACGATGTGGATTCACTCCAACACCTTTGAGTTGATTATCCCCGAAATCCCCCATGTCGAAGATTATTTCAGACAAATGCTTGACCATTTTCTCTTTGCCCACAAAGCCTTTGACGAGGCCATGTATGACCTGATGAAAGAGGAAGGGGAAAAGGAGAAATAAGTAAGCATGTCAACAAAAAATTCCATAAAGGTACGATACAAATAATTTTATAAAAAGTTGGGGGGGGCAAATATCATACATACCTACATAAAACGCTCACAACCCCAGTGTTTATGCGGAGTTTGGCTATGTAGGTAGCCCCGAAAATCATACAT
>JBNMIE010000064.1:0-14527 GCA_050873125.1 Prevotella sp. | reverse complement strand
TCCTTTATTGTAGTCTAAAAGCACCTTCAATTTAATTGAACGGTTCGTTTCTTTTACCCAAGTATGTTTCCATACTCGCTTCTTGTACTACTTCTCTGTTTATGTAAATCTTTTCAAAGAACTCTTTCTTTATTCGCTCCTAAGCTTGTTTCTCAAAAGCGGATGCAAAGGTATCACTTTTATCCTTACACTCCAAATATTCCCAAGAGAAATGTTATGTATTTAACGTTTGTTTGCATATTTGCACGCACACAAGGCGCAAGTGTCGGCTATACACCTTATTATATTAAATATAAGGGACGACTTTGCGTCCGTACGATTTTGTCAAGAATTCTACGCACCAGATGTGAAGACAGCTTTCAATTTTGTCCCAGCACTAAATCGATGCCGTTTCCCGCCTATATAGTTTTTGTTTTCACGTTTTATTTGTCATTTTGCCACCTTTTACACTTATATGATTGGTATTCAACACATTACGGGTGGCAGATACCTATTTTATCTGTCACCCATCTGTCACCAGCTACCACCGCCCTACTTCATCCGCCATCTTACTCCATCAACTGAAGTTCAAGACAAGTTCAAAATCGGTTAACGGACTTGGAACTAACAGTTCAAGGGGCTTGAACTAAAAGTTCAGCCACCGAAAGCTAATCCGAACTCTTTTGCTTCGAAGAAAACAAGGCGGAACAACGGATGACAGATAAAGAATCTGCCACCATACATCTGCAACCCGTAACATGCTGATTATCAATCGAAAATTTCAAAAGGTGGCAAAATGGCAGATAAAAAGCCCAAAAGTGTTCAAACAATAAAATGTAAAGAAGCCTAAAAGAATGGCATAATATTTGCGACTTACACTGATAAATAATATATTTGCAACATTATTCATCTTTAAACAACAAGAAAATGGAAAGAGACGAACTTTATAGTGCAGTCAGAGAAAAAGAAAGATCACTCTCTACTGCCTTTCCTGCTCTGATGAGCAAAGTGTACACCTGGATGGCATTGGCCCTCGTGATTACCGGCATGACCGCATACGGTTTTGCCGCTACAGGATTGACACTCACCATCATCACCAACCGAGTATTTTTCTGGGGATTGATCATTGCAGAGTTTGCATTGGTATTCAGCATCAGCGGAGCCATCCACCGCATGTCACTCTTGACTGCCACTTTGCTATTCATCCTCTACTCCGCCATCAACGGAGCGATGCTGTCATCAATATTCTATGCTTTCACCATGTCGTCCATCGCCAGTGTGTTCTTCATCACGGCAGGCACATTCGGTGTGATGGCTGCTGTGGGATATTTCACGAAGAGCGACCTCACATCCATGGGCAAGATTCTGTTTATGGCGCTCATCGGACTGGTGATTGCAACCGTAGTGAACTTGTTCATGCAAAATCCTGCCTTTGACTTGATTCTCAGCTATGTGGGCGTGCTTATCTTTGTAGGCTTGACCGCATACGACTCACAGAAGATCAAGCAGATGATGCTGCAGTGCGACGAAGTGAACGAAAGCACACAGAAGCTTGCCGTCCTCGGTTCGCTCACCCTCTATCTCGACTTCATCAACCTGTTCCTTTACCTGCTCCGTATCTTCGGAGACAGAAAATAAAGATATACAGGACACACCTTATTAATTATAAGAATAAACCGGAAAGAGTCATTTATTTGTGGCTCTTTCCGGTTTTTTATTGTTAAATCATAAAATAATTGCATATTTATTTGCATGTACGCATATTTATTCATACTTTTGCATTCGTTAAACGAATAAATATGCAAGCAATGAGAAGTAAGTCAGATAGAATAGAGACATTGAAGATGATTATCTCAAGCCAACAGCTGGGCAACCAGGAAGAAGTGCTGAGAGCATTGTCGGATGAAGGTTTCAACCTGACCCAAGCCACCTTAAGCCGAGACATGAAGCAGCTGAAGGTGGCGAAAGCGGCGAGCATGAATGGCAAATACGTATACGTGCTCCCCAATGAGACCATGTACAGACGGGTAGCCAAGCCTTCTACCGCCCGCGAGATGCTTCATACCCCCGGGTTTGTCTCCATGAGTTTCTCCGGAAACATGGCGGTGATCAAGACCCGACCGGGCTATGCGAGCAGCATTGCCTACAACATAGACAACAGCGATATTCCGGAAATACTCGGCACCATCGCTGGAGACGACACCATCTTCATTGTCATGAAAGAGGGCACGTCGAAACTGCGGTTGAAGAATGCCCTGGAAGAATACCTGGTCTAAGCCACGGCTAACAAGAAAGAAAAAGAGAAGAGAGAAATTTATAGGAGAGAGAGATTTTACTAACGAAGAACAATAAAACGACATATAGAAAATGGAAGAAATCAAAGTAATGGTTGCCGACACCTCTCACGAGAAATACGTTGACACGATTTTGGAAACAATGGCATCTTCTGCCAAAGTAAGAGGTACGGGCATCGCCCGCCGTTCACATGAATATGTGGCGACAAAGATGAAAGAAGGCAAGGCTGTCATCGCCCTATGCAACGGCGACTTTGTGGGTTTCAGCTACATTGAGACTTGGGGAAACAAGCACTATGTGACCACCTCCGGTCTGATTGTCAATCCCGACTACCGCCATCGTGGTGTGGCCAAGCGCATCAAGAACCTCACATTCACACTGGCCCGCTTGCGCTGGCCGAAAGCCAAGATTTTCTCGTTGACAAGCGGTTCCGCGGTCATGAAGATGAACACCCAATTGGGCTACCTGCCTGTCACCTTCTCTGACTTGACCGACGACGAGGCTTTCTGGAGAGGATGCGAAGGCTGCATCAATGTGGATGTGCTGAAGCGCACCGAACGCCGTTTCTGCATTTGCACAGGTATGATGTATGACCCGGCAGAACATCCCGACGACAAGCTTCCCATCGAACTGTCACAAGAGCAGATAGAGAAAATCAAGGAGAGAGAAGCCAACGCTTAAACCAGTTGGCACACCTTATTATAATATATATAGAACAATTAAATCCCCGATATTATGGCAGACAAGAAGAAAGTTGTAGTAGCGTTTTCTGGAGGACTTGACACCTCCTACACAGTGATGAAACTATCTCATGACATGGGTTATGAGGTGTATGCGGCATGCGCCAACACTGGCGGTTTCAGCCCGGAACAGTTGAAGACCAACGAGGAGAACGCCTACAAGTTGGGTGCCAAGGAATATGTGACACTCGATGTGACCCAAGAGTATTATGAGAAGAGTCTGAAATACATGATCTACGGCAATGTGATGCGCAACAATTGCTATCCCATTTCCGTTTCATCAGAGCGCATCTTCCAGGCCATTGCCATTGCCCGCTATGCCAAGCAGATTGGCGCAGACGCCATCGCTCACGGATCTACAGGAGCCGGCAACGACCAGATACGATTCGACATGACTTTCCTTGTCATGGCTCCCGGTGTGGAAATCATCACCCTCACCCGTGACCATGCCCTCTCCCGCAAGGAGGAAGTGGACTATCTGAACGAGCACGGATATTTTGCCGACTTCACCAAACTGAAGTATTCCTACAATGTAGGCATCTGGGGCACCAGTATCTGTGGCGGCGAAATTCTTGACTCCGCTCAGGGTCTGCCAGAAGAAGCCTATCTGAAGCACGTGACCAAGACAGAGGAAAGCACGCTGAAGATCACTTTCGAGAAGGGCGAGATTGCTGCCGTGAACGGAGAAGCCTTCACCGACAAGGTGAAAGCCATCCAGAAGATTGAGGAAATCGGCGCAGCCTATGGCATCGGACGCGACTGCAACGTGGGCGACACCATCATCGGCATCAAGGGTCGTGTGGGATTTGAAGCCGCAGCCCCCAAGCTCATCATCGAGGCTCACCGACTATTGGAGAAATACACGTTGAGCAAGTGGCAGCAATACTGGAAAGACCAAGTGGCCAACTGGTATGGCATGTTCCTCCACGAGAGCCAGTATTTGGAGCCTGTGATGCCCGACATCGAGGCCATGCTCACCTCTTCACAGCGCAATGTGAACGGCACCGCCATCCTGAAGCTCCGTCCATTGGGATTCGAGACCGTGGGTGTGGACTCACAGGACGACTTGCTGAAATCCAAGCTCGGCGAATATGGCGAAATGCAGCACGGATGGACGGCAGAGGAAGCCAAGGGATTCATCAAGGTGTTGAGCACACCGCTCCGCGTTTACTACGGTATTCACCCAGACGAACAACGATAATAGAACAGAAGGCATGAAAAAACTATATTTATCAGACCACGACAAAAAGATTGGCGGCGTGTGCGGAGGATTGGCCGATTATTTCAACATCGACCCCATCATCCTGCGTATCGTATGGTTCGTAGCCACCCTCTTTTATGGAATAGGTTTTTGGTTATACATCGGTTTTTGGTTGTGTCTTCCCCGTGAAAATGATATTGATATAGAATGATAAAGATAGGAATATTAGGAGGAGCTGGTTACACGGCAGGCGAACTGATTCGCTTGCTGCTGAACCACCCCGAGGCAGAATTGGTGTTTGTCAACAGCGAGAGCAATGCCGGCAACAAGCTGACCGATGTGCATGAAGGCTTGTATGGAGACACAGACATGACCTTCACATCCGAAATGCCCTTCGACCAGGTGGACGTGGTATTCTTCTGCTTCGGCCATGGCAAGAGCGAGGCTTTCCTGAAAGAGCACCAGATACCTGCCCATGTGAAAATCATCGACTTGGCACAGGACTTCCGTCTTGCCGCCCCCGGCAATGACTATGTCTATGGTCTGCCGGAAATCAACAAGGAAAAAATTGCCAAGGCCCAGCATGTGGCCAACCCTGGTTGTTTCGCCACCTGCATACAGTTGGGACTGCTTCCCGCCGCCCATATGGGACTTATCAAGCAGGATGTGTCCGTGAATGCCATCACCGGCAGCACCGGTGCCGGACAGAAGCCCGGTGCCACCACCCACTTCTCCTGGCGCAACAACAACATGAGCATCTACAAGGCCGTCCAACACCAGCATGTGCCCGAAATCAAGCAAAGTCTGAAACAAGAGCAGGGCGAACTGAACGCAGAGATTGACTTCATCCCCTACCGTGGAGATTTTGCCCGTGGCATCTTCGCCACAGAAGTGGTGAGAACAGACATGCCGATTGAGGACATCGTTGCCGGTTACAAGGCTTTCTATCAAGACGCCAAGTTCACCCACTATGTGGACAAGGCGATAGACATGAAACAAGTGGTGAACACCAACAAGGCCCTGGTCCATTGCGACAAGTATGGCGACAAACTGCTCATCACCTCCACCATCGACAACCTGCTGAAAGGTGCCGTTGGACAAGCCGTGCAGAACATGAACATCTTGTTCGGTATCGACGAGATGGCAGGACTTCATCTGAAGCCCTCCGCATTCTAATAACTTTTTAAAGAACACGAAATGGAACTATTCGACGTATATCCTTTGCTCAACGTGACCATTGACAAAGGCAAAGGCTGTAAGGTGTGGGACGATAAAGGTCAGGAATATCTCGACCTTTATGGCGGACACGCTGTCATCAGCATCGGACACTGTCATCCGCACTATGTGGAGATGATGACCAACCAACTGAACAAACTTGGATTCTATTCCAACTCTGTCATCAATCCCCTACAGCAGCAGCTCGCCAAGCGATTGGGCAAAGCCTGCGGCTATGACGACTACCAGTTGTTTCTCATCAACAGCGGTGCCGAGGCAAACGAGAACTGTCTGAAGTTGGCATCTTTCCATAATGGCCGTACCCGTGTGTTGTCTGCCGAGAAAGCCTTCCATGGCCGCACCTCGCTGGCAGTGGAAGTGACCAACAATCCCAAAATTATCGCCCCCATCAACGACAACCAACATGTGACCTACCTTCCCCTCAACGACCTTGAGGCTTGGGAGAAGGAACTGGCCAAAGGAGATGTGTGTGCCTGCATACTCGAATGCATCCAGGGCGTGGGCGGCATCCGCATGGCCACCAAGGAGTTTGCCCAAGGTCTGCAAGCAGCCTGCAAGAAATACGGCACGGTGCTCATCTGCGACGAAATCCAATGCGGCTATGGCCGTTCGGGCAAGTTCTTCGCCCATCAATGGCTGGACATCAAGCCCGACCTCATCTCCGTTGCCAAGGGCATCGGCAACGGTTTCCCGATGGGAGCCGTTCTCATCTCGCCGGAATTCAAGCCTGTCTATGGACAACTGGGCACCACCTTTGGAGGAAACCATCTGGCCTGCACTGCAGCATTGGCCGTGCTCGACGTAATAGAACAAGAGCACTTGGTAGAGAATGCACATGAAGTGGGTGAATATCTGATTGGGAAACTCAAGGAACTGCAAAAGACCGAACCACACATCGTGGATGTGAGAGGACGAGGCTTGATGATTGGCATCGAGCTTGATGTGCCCCACAAGCCCATCCGCGAGAAGCTGGTCTACGAGGAGCACTGCTTCACCGGCTGCGCTTCCACCAACATTCTCCGCCTTCTGCCACCGCTCTGCTTCACCAAGGCAGAGGCCGACGATTTCATCGAGCGGCTGAAGAAAGCGATGGCTTAACCACAAACAAAACAAAAGCTTATGAACATATCAGTGATTGGAGCAGGAGCTATGGGCGGCGCTTTCGTCGATGGCATGCTCAAGGGAGAGATGTTTCAAGCATCCGACATCACGGTGGCCAACCCCACGGAAAAGAAGTTGGAGCGCTTCGCCTTGAAGGGCGCCAGCGTGACCACAGACAACAAGGTGGCAGCCACCGGTGCCGACATCGTGAGCGTCTTCGTCAAGCCCTGGCTGCTTGAGGGAGTCCTTGAAGAAATCAAAGACGAGTTGGACTACAGCAAGCAGACGCTCATTATCTGTGCTGCCGGCATCAAGGCCTCGCAAATCAAGACCTGGTTAGACAAAGGCGACAACACGTTGCCACCCATCTTCCTCGTCATCCCCAACACCGCCATTGCCGTCAAAGCCTCGATGACCTTCATCGTGCCCGTCGGTGCCAATGCGAAGGAACAGAACATTGTGACAAGCATCTTCAACGAGTTGGGCGAAAGTATCGTCACCGAGGAGCGACTGCTCGGCGCAGGCACCACACTCGCCAGTTGTGGCATAGCCTATGCCATGCGCTACATCCGCGCCGCCTCCGAGGGTGGTGTGGAATTGGGATTCCGTGCCGCCGACGCACAGCGCATCGTGCAGCAGACCGTCAAAGGAGCCGTGGAACTGCTCCAAGCCAATGGCACCCATCCCGAACAGGAGATTGATAAGGTGACCACACCGGGCGGTCTGACAATCAAGGGACTGAACGAGATGGAGCATGCCGGATTCACCAGTGCCGTGATTCGCGGACTGAAAGCCGGTCTTTAACTGAATACATATCATAAAAGTTGTGCAGACAAGACTGAATTGGACTGTACAACTTTTATGCGTTTCCAAACTAAACAAAACCAAGATGGCAAAAAGAATAGTTGTGAAGGTGGGCAGCAATGTGCTCACCCGCAAGGACGGGAAACTCGACGTGACCCGCATGTCGGCCATTGTCGACCAAATCGCCTGGCTCAAGGCACACGACTTTGAGGTGATTCTCGTCTCGTCAGGTGCCATGGCCTGTGGACGGGGAGAACTGAAAGTGGACCATAAACTCGACAGCGTGGAGCAGCGCCAGTTGTTCTCCGCCCTCGGACAAGCCAAGTTGATCAACCTCTACTACGACCTTTTCCGCGAATACGGTTTACACGTAGGCCAAGTGCTGACCATGAAGGAGAGCTTTTCCACCCGTGGTGAATATCTCAACCAACGGGCTTGCATGAGTGTGATGATAGACAACGGGGTGATTCCCATTGTCAACGAGAACGACACCGTGAGCGTCACCGAACTCATGTTCACCGACAACGATGAACTTTCAGGTTTGATTGCTTCTATGATGGATGCCGAGACGCTCATCATCTTGAGCAATGTCGATGGCATCTACAACGGTGCACCCTCCGATCCCCGTTCCCGTGTCATTCCTTCGGTCTACCACGACCGCGACATCTCCGAGTATATCCTCGACGAGAAGAGCGGATTCGGAAGAGGCGGCATGATCACCAAGTGCAATATTGCCCGCAAAGTGGCTGACGAAGGCATCAAGGTGATTATCGCCAACGGCAAGACTCCCGACATTCTCATCAATCTGATAGAGCACCCCATGGAGACCATGCACACCGAGTTTGTGCCCAATCCTGCCGGCGTGTCGGGTGTGAAAAAGTGGATTGCCCACAGCGAGAGCTTCGCCAAGGGCCGTGCCGTCATCAACAGCCAGGCCGTAGAAGCCTTGCGGGGCGACAAGGCAGTGAGTCTGTTGCCCGTGGGAGTGGTCGAGATTGACGGCAACTTCGAAGAGGGCGACATCATCAACATCTCCGACCCAGACGGAAAAATCATCGGCATCGGCAAGAGCAACTATTCAGCCAAAGACGCACAAGCCGCCATCGGTCAGCATGACGTGAAACCGCTTGTGCATTATGACTACCTTTATATAGAATAAACCTATGATGGAAGATACATTCAAGCGAGTGAAAGCTGCCAGCAAGCAGTTGGCACTCATCACCGACCAACAGCGCAACGAGATTCTGCGCTCAGTCGCCGACGCCATTGCCGAAAACGAAGAGGCTTTGCTGCAAGCCAACAAACCCGACCTATCCCGCATGGATCCCGCCCATCCCTTCTATGACCGTTTGCTCCTCACCCACGAGCGGTTGGAAGGCATCGCCAACGACATGCGCCATGTGGCAGAACTTCCCTCCCCTCTCGGCATTGTCACCAAGCACAAAGTTCTCGACAACGGATTGGACTTGAAGAGGGTAAGTGTGCCTTTCGGAGTTATCGGCATGATCTACGAAGCCCGACCCAACGTGAGTTTCGATGTGTTCTCCTTGTGTTTCAAGAGTGGAAACGCCTGTGTGCTGAAAGGCGGGAAGGATGCCGACGATTCCAACAAGGCGATTGTCAGCCTCATCCATCGTGTGCTCCAGGAATACCAGGTGTCACCCGATGTGGTGACACTGCTGCCTGCCACCCATGAGGCCACCGCCGAGATGCTGAACGCTGTGGGATATATCGACCTGTGCATTCCCCGTGGAGGCAAAAAACTCATCGAGTTTGTGCGGGACAATGCCCGCATTCCAGTCATCGAGACCGGAGCAGGTGTGGTGAATGCCTATTTTGACAAAGAGGGCGACACCGAGATGGGAGCACGCATCATCAACAATGCGAAGACCCGAAGGGTGAGCGTTTGCAATGCGCTCGACTGTCTCATCATCCACAGCGCACGTCTCAACGACCTGCCAGCCCTGTGCCAGCCGCTCAGCCAGAGCCATGTGCGCATCTATGCGGATGACCGGGCCAAGAAAGCCCTTGAGGGGAAATATCCCGAGGACCTGCTTTTTGAGGCTGACGAGAATTCCTTCGGCACAGAATTCATTGACTATGCCATGGCCATCAAAACGGTGGACAGTCTGGACGACGCCATTGCCCACGTGGCACAATATGGCAGCGGACACAGCGAGTGTATCATCACACAGGACGAAGCGGCTGCCCACACCTTCGAGTCACAAGTGGATGCAGCCTGTGTCTACTGGAACGCGCCGACCAGTTTCACCGACGGTGCACAATTCGGACTGGGAGCGGAAATAGGCATCAGCACCCAGAAGCTCGGGCCACGAGGTCCGATGGCACTTGAGGAAATCACCACCTACAAATGGATTATCGAAGGACAAGGACAAATCAGAGCATAAAATAAAGGAGAGAAAGATATGAAGACATTTTTCAATGTGGAAGACCTCGGCGACCTGAACAAGGCGCTTGCCGAGGCTCAGGAAGTGAAGAAAGACCGGTTTGCCTTCCAAGCTTTGGGCAAGAACAAGACGTTGCTGATGATTTTCTTCAACAACAGTCTGCGCACTCGCCTCAGCACACAGAAGGCTGCCATGAATCTCGGCATGAATGTCATCGTGCTCGACGTGAATGCGGGAGCTTGGAAACTGGAAACTGAGCGTGGTGTCATCATGGATGGTGACAAGAGCGAGCACTTGCTCGAGGCCATCCCCGTCATGGCATGCTATTGCGACATCATCGCCGTGCGTTCGTTTGCCGGACTGAAAGACCGGGATTATGACTATGCGGAAACCATCGTCAACCAATTTGTGAAATACAGCGGTCGCCCTGTCGTGGCGATGGAGACAGCCACCGTGCATCCGCTGCAGGCGTTTGCCGACCTCATCACCATCAGCGAGCACAAGCAGACTGCCCGCCCCAAGGTGGTGCTCACTTGGGCTCCTCACTGCCGTGCCCTGCCTCAGGCTGTGCCCAATTCATTTGCACAATGGATGAACGCTGCCGATGTGGACTTCGTGGTGACCCAGCCTGAGGGTTATGAACTTGATCCGAAATTCGTGGGTAATGCCCGAGTGGAATACGACCAGAAGAAAGCCCTTGAGGGAGCCGACTTCGTCTATGCCAAGAACTGGAGTTGTCCGGGAGTGAAAAATCCTGCCGATTATGGCAAGATACTGAGCAAGGACATGAGCTGGACCATTGATTCAGAGCACATGAGCTGGACCAACAATGGTTATTTCATGCACTGTCTGCCCGTACGCCGTGGCCTCATCGTCACCGACGATGTCATCGAGAGCGACCATTCGCTCGTCATCCCCGAGGCTGCCAATCGCGAGATTTCAGCCGAAGTGGTGCTGAAGCGTGTACTCGAAAGCCTCTAATCCCTATACTCCGCCCACAGACAATCTTTGTCTTGGGCGGAGTCTTTTTTTCGACATCCACTTGCTTTGTTCCGATTAAATCCTTACCTTTGTCTTCATCTAACAAAACAAGAACCATGCACATCACTTTCAAGACGGGTCTATTGTCTTTCTTTTTGGCAATAGCCTCCGCAGCAACCGCACAGGACAAGAACATTGAGACTTTCTTTGCCGACCATCTAGCAGGCAAAGCCTACAGCTATACCCAAGGCAAGAGCATCAAGATTTCACAGATCAAATCTTGGCAAGACCGGGTGTGGACAGCTTGGAAACAAGCCAACCAGGCCCTGCAAGAAGAGAAACTGATACCAGCCCGTCCGCTCGACGCTTGGTCGAGGGGCAAATGGACAATCCCCGATTCTTTGGAACCTCATGCCGTGATGCAGTATTGCTTCTGGCGCAAAGCCGATAGTACCCAGACAGAGCGTCTTCCGCTGTTTCTCTATCTTCATGGCTCCGGTCCAAGCGACCAAGAGTGGTATACGGGAGTGAAACTCTCCACCATGTTCAAGGATGCCCCCTGCATCTATTTCATTCCGAAAATCCCCAACGAGGGCAACTACTATCGTTGGTGGCAGAAATCCAAGCAATATGCTTGGGAAAAACTGATGCGGCTGGCACTGGCAGGAGACGAGGTGGATGCCAACCGCCTCTATGTGTTCGGCATCTCCGAGGGCGGTTATGGCAGTCAGCGTCTGGCCTCGTTCTATGCTGACTATCTGGCTGCGGCTGGTCCCATGGCTGGCGGAGAACCTCTGCGCAATGCGCCTGTGGAAAACTGTGCCAACATCGGCTTCTCCTTTCTCACCGGCGATTTGGACAATGGCTTCTACCGCAACTATTTCACCCGTGCCACCAAGCAAGCCTTCGACAGTTTGCAGGCCTTGCACCCCACACTCTTCGACCACCGCATCGAACTGGTGCCCGACCGTGGCCATGCCATCGACTACCGCCCCACCACCCCATGGCTGAGCCAACACGTGCGCAATCCTTATCCCAAGCAAGTGTATTGGGAAGATTTCGAGATGGACGGCCGCTACCGCAATGGTTTCTACAACATCTATGTCAATGAACGCAGCAACAAGTCGACCGACACCCGCACCTATTATGAGATGTCCATCCAAGGCAACACCATAGACATGAAGGTGAGCGAGGTGGCCTACACCACGCTGCAACGCGACCCCAACTGGGGCATTGAGATGAGTTTCAAGCGTAGCTACAAGCCTGCCACATCCGGCAAGTTCACCCTCTATCTCAACGACCAACTGGTGGACCTCAACAAGCCGGTGACCCTCCTTGTCAATGGCAAGCAAGTGTTCCATGGCAAGGTGAAAGCCGATGTGAAGAACCTTGTCAACAGTTGTGCTGCCTTCTTCGATCCCTACCGCCTCTATCCCGCAGCTATTGAAGTGACATTATAAACTCATCGATAAGACAGCGCCTATGGCCACCGAAATGTCTGAGGAAAAAATCCTCAAGGGAATCCGTGAGGGCAACAACGCCATCACAAGACAGTATTTCTATGAATACTGCCGCATTGCCTACTGCATCTACGACAAGAAATATGGCATCCGGAATCTGCCTGGTATGGATTTCTATTCGCTTGCCCATGAATACTATCTCTCACTCTGCAAGCACAACTTCAAGCAATTGGAAGACCGCAACCCGCAAGTGTCGCTCAAGACATGGATGGTGAACGGTTTCCGCTTTGTGTTGCTCGACAAGTTGAAGGCGGTGCAAAAGGAACACCGCATGGACAGCTTTGAGGAACGAGTGGCGCAGTCGTCTCTCCACTTCGACATAAAAGACAACGACTACAAGGAAGAATGCCGCAAGATGATCAACGACATTTGTTGTAGCCTCGGACGGGACAACCGCAACTCCATCATCCTCCAGATGCTTTTCATTGAGGGGTTCAAGAGCAAGGAAATAGCCTCTCAACTCGGCATGACTCCGTCTGCCATCAGCCAGCGCTACCACCAACTGATGCGTGACTACGTGATTCCCTTCTTCAAGAATTACTACGAATCTGGCGAAGGCATTATGGCAGAGACACCATTGGAAGCCACAAGCGACATCACGGCAGAGTGCGGCATGCCCTCACCCATGTACACTTCAAACATCACACCTATACTTATGGAACAACATCGCATCACACCATCTTGGATTGACCATCTCGAGAACAACGAAATTTTTGTCTTCGGCAGCAACCTTCAAGGCATGCACGGCGGTGGAGCCGCCCGTGTGGCCCGCCTCCACTTCGGTGCAATCATGGGACAAGGGGTTGGTTTGCAAGGACAAAGCTACGCCATACCGACCATGCAGGGCGGTGTGGAAACCATCCGTCCCTATGTGGACGAGTTCATAGATTATGCCCGGTCTCACCCCGCCCTTCATTTCCTCGTCACACCAATCGGTTGCGGCATCGCCGGCTTCACCGCCCACGACATCGCCCCTCTGTTTGCCGAAGCCACAGAAGTGAAAAACATCAGTCTTCCCAAGGAGTTTTGGGAAGAACTGGCATAAACCGTCAAGTAGAAACGCGAAAGCTAAAGAGCCACTCGAAGCCCTAAACGGAAAGAAGACAAGCCTCATCCGCTTGTCTTCTTTCCGTTTGGATTGTTAAGATTATCTGAACTACTTCTCGTATTTTATCATTTTAGCTAATTGCAAGAAGTAGTCATTCGACCAAGTTACCTAATGTAGCTAATACATTTCTCATATTTTACCGAGTGCTGGTTGTTTTCTGCAAAAATCTTACTTAAATGCACTATTACCATTTCCCTATTTATTTTCTACCTCTTCTTTTGAAGTATGTTCCCTCACCTTGGGGTGCATTGTCTGCCACACGAGCGTTATAGTCGGCACGGCACATACTCTCCTGACGGAACATCTCCTTGGTGCCTTCCTCATCTTGGGTGAATTGCAGATGGTTGTCTATGCCCATCGACGACGCCATGGTCTCCACATCCAGTTCATCCGTTCCGATAAAGGTGAAGGTCCAATGCTGCTTCTTCAACTTCCCAATCAAGTTCTTCACCATGCTCAGACTGTACTCCCGACTGCAGTTTTCCTCGCCATCCGTGATAATGGTCACCAGCACATTGTCGTCCTCACAAGCCAAAGCGTTTATCTTCGATACGCCTATACCTATGGCGTCATAAAGAGGAGTCGCCCCTCCCGGCACATAGTCTCTCCAACCCAAGTCGTGAACATGCTTTATCTTCACATTGTCGTAACGGATTTTGGTGGCAGTGCTGTCGAACGTGATAAGTGTCACATGCTGCTCCATTTCATTGTACTTTTCCTGCATCTTGCGGATGGTGACCAGTGTCTCATTGATGCCAGCCAAGGCCTGCTTGCGGATTACGCTCATACTTCCACTCTCGTCAACTACCAAAAGATTGAATACTCGTTTCATAATTCTCTGTTTTAAGATTGTTACACATGTTTTGTTTGTTCTATATCTTAAAAGAAACGAGAGGGCAAAAAGTTAAGCTGCGCACAAAAAAAATTAAATCTTGCTTAACGGGTTGCTACTTAGTAATTTTTGCAAGTACGCAATCCATGTTTTTATTAAGGTTCTATTGGGGGCATATTCTGTGTTTCCTAAAGTGAAAGTAACTATTTTATATGTTTCTGCTGAAGGATTTTTGACAGATGGTATGGGGTAAAATCCGCCATCTTTCTCAGTTTTAATGAAAGTTTCCAAAAGACATTTTATTGCTGAAGGTGAGTTGTAT
>JBNMIE010000063.1:0-14774 GCA_050873125.1 Prevotella sp. | reverse complement strand
TCCCTGGCGGAAAAAGGGGGTATACATTCCATGGTAACATTATATATATAATAATAAATTATTATATATATAGTGTTACCATGGAATGTATACCCCCTTTTTCCGCCAGGGACCACCCCCCTTGTCATGCTTCTTGTCATGCTCTCTGTCATGCCTAAAAACTTGGAATTTTCCTTACATGCCTGTTCTTTACCTCCCCGTTCGCCACACGCTACCCGACAACACGGCTGCAAGAAAGGGCGGACTAACAAGATTTTCACCGCGGTGAAAAGTCTGTTACTCAGCCAGTAACGCATCGCCGAAGGCTTTTCTCCCCTCTCCTAACCATCGTTCCGTTTCCCCTTTCTGTTCCGCAAAAAAGAAAAATCAAGACAAAACTATATGCTTGCAAATCGTTTTCACACCACCCACTCTTCTTTTTGCCCCCTATTTTTCGCCCCTCCACATGCGCCTTTTTTCATCCGTATCCGACCTTCTCCATGCGGCACCCGCAGAATCCCATCCCCCATACCGCACATTTCATGTTCACTCGAAAAAAGCCGCGCATGACAAGAGCCCGTTTTTGCATGTTTTTTCGTGCATTCTTGCACGTTCTTGTGCATGTTCGCACCCTCTTTTTCCCGTTTTTGTCCGCTCCATGACACATAAAATCCCCGTTTTTCGCATTTATTCCCCTCATTTCCGGCTCCACAAACAGGGTTTCCGCAGCAAAAAATCAAGCCCGAACAGTGAGCGAAATAATCCCCTGGAAGAGTTCCATATATCAAAAATTTTCATTATCTTTGCAGAAGATAGGCTGCACTCTGCAAAATGAAAGCAAGCTTTCTTTGCACTCATTTGCACTATCTTTGCAGAGAATAAGGTGGCACTCGGCAAGACAACGGGATACAGCGAGGCTTCATTCTTTTGCCCTTCTTGCTAAGGCAAGCGTCCTTCGGCCGAGTTCAGGGCGTGGCGTTGGCGCTACGTGTCCCGGGGCGACTGCCCCCGGTTAAGGTCGTGGCTGACTTTCAGCCAGCCTCTTATAGGACCTTTTGTGTTAAATATTCGTATAAGTAAATAACCGGCAAAGCAGACAAGATTCAGATTGCTTCTTTGACAAGACATTGCTGAAAAATCCATATAAAATTGTAGAGAAGAAAACATTTGCAGCCAATCAGACAATATAAAGGCCATCCCGCAATGAAAGGGGTGGCTTTTATGTTGATACTTTATCTTCTCATTCTCTCCCTTCCTCGTCCAAATCCATTCTTCTCTCTTTCCTGCATCTTGTCAAGGAAGTAAGTGCGACTCTCATTCTTGCGCACCCCCATCCCCCCGCCCAACAAGAGACGAAAAAAAGGGGACCCTCTGATGGAGGGTCCCCCTTGGTGTTTTATGCTGAAGGGAAACTGTTAGGCTTCTGTTGAGTCGCTCCAGTCTTCCTTGGTCTTGCGCACGTAGCTCTCGTAGCGGAGCTTGGCCATTCTTTCGGTGGCGGCGAAGAGTTCGTCGGCCTCGTTAGGATAAGCCTTCTTCACTGACATGAAGCGTACCTCGTGCATGAGGTAATCCTGGAACAGGCTCCAGTCTGGCTCCTTGGAGTCGAGAGAGAATGGGTTCTTGCCCTCGGCAGCCAAAGCTGGGTTGTAACGCCACAGGTGCCAGTAACCGCAGGCTACGGCACGAGCTTCCTCTGCCTGGCTGCGACCCATACCACCCTTGATCTTCAGACCGTGGTTGATACATGGTGCGTAGGCAATCACGAGTGATGGGCCTGGATAAGCCTCTGCCTCGCGGATGGCCTTCAAGCACTGTGCGTTGTCGGCACCCATTGCCACCTGTGCCACGTATACGTAGCCGTAGGTTGTGGCGATCATACCGAGATCCTTTTTGCGTACGCGCTTGCCACGAGCGGCAAACTGTGCGATGGCGCCCAGAGGTGTAGCCTTGGATGACTGGCCACCGGTGTTGGAGTAAACCTCGGTGTCGAGCACGAGGAGGTTGACATCCTCACCTGAGGCAATCACGTGGTCGAGACCTCCGTAACCGATATCGTAAGAGGCACCGTCACCACCGATGATCCACTGTGAGCGTTTCACGAGGTAGTGATCCAGAGTCTTCAGTTCCTTGCATGTCTCGCAACCTGCGGCAGCGCCCTCGGCGATGAATGGCTTCAGCTTGGCAGCAGCCACCTTGGATGCGTCGGCGTCGTCCTTGGAAGCGATCCACTCCTTGGCGGCAGCCTTGTAGTCCTCGGATGCCTTGTCGGAAGCGATGATCTCGTTGAGGAGAACCTCTACGCGCTCCTTCATCTTCTTGTTGCCGAGCACCATACCCATACCGAACTCGCAGAAGTCCTCGAACAGAGAGTTGTCGAAGGCTGGACCCTGACCCTTCTCGTTGGTGGTATAAGGTGTGGATGGGATGGAAGCTGAGTAGATAGAAGAGCAACCAGTAGCGTTGGCGATCATCTCGCGGTCACCGAACAGCTGTGCGACGAGCTTCACGTATGGAGTCTCACCGCAACCGGAGCAAGCGCCTGAGAATTCGAACAGAGGAGTAGCGAACTGAGAGTTCTTCGGGCTCTGCTTGATGTTTACGAGATCCTGCTTTGTCTTCACGTTCTTCACGCAGTAGTCCCAACCCTTGGCGAGGTCGATCATTTCCTGGCTGTCTGGGTTGTATGGAGCCATTGTGAGAGCCTTCTCGCCCTTCTTGCCCGGACATACGTCGGCACAGTTGCCGCAACCGAGACAGTCGAGTGGAGATGGTTCGATGACGAAGTGCATGCCCTTCATGGCTGCTGGAGCCTTCATCTCTACAGTCTTGCCGTTGAAGCCCTTGAGCTCCTCGTCGTCGAGGACGAATGGACGGATGGCTGAGTGAGGACATACGAAGGCACACTTGTTACACTGGATACAGTTGTCGGCGTTCCAAACAGGAACGAAGGCCTCGACACCGCGCTTCTCGTAAGCGGCTGTGCCGTTCTGCCATGTACCGTCTACAGTGCCGTGCTTAACGAAGTCGGACACCTTGAGCAGGTCGCCTGCCTGTGCGTTGATAGGACGCACAAGCTCCTTGACGAATGCTGGAGCGTCGTCCTGCTTTGGCTCGTCGTCTGGGAGGTTGGCCCATGCTGGGTCTACGGTGAGCTGCTTGTACTCGCCACCGCGGTCTACAGCCTTGTAGTTGAGGTTGACAACGTCCTCACCCTTCTTGCCGTAAGACTTGACGATGAACTTCTTCATCTGCTCTACGGCGAGGTCTACTGGGATGACGCCTGTGATGCGGAAGAATGCGCTCTGGAGGATGGTGTTGGTACGGTTGCCAAGACCGATTTCCTGGGCGATCTTTGTAGCGTTGATGGTGTATACGGTGATGTTGTTCTTGGCGAAGTAGCGCTTCACCTTGTTAGGCATGAAGTCGATGAGCTCCTGACCCTCGAAGATGGTGTTGAGGAGGAAGGTGCCGTTCTTCTGCAGACCACGTGTCACGTCGTACATGTGGAGGTATGCCTGTACGTGGCAAGCCACGAAGTTAGGTGTGTTCACCAGGTAGGTAGAGTGAATCTCGTGGTCACCGAAACGGAGGTGTGAGCAGGTGAAACCACCTGACTTCTTGGAGTCGTAAGAGAAGTATGCCTGGCAGTATTTGTCGGTGTTGTCACCGATGATCTTCACGGAGTTCTTGTTGGCGCCTACAGTACCGTCGGCACCGAGTCCGTAGAACTTGGCCTCGAACATGCCCTCGCCGCCCATTGGGATTTCCTCTACGGCTGGCAGAGAGGTGAAGGTCACGTCGTCAACGATGCCCACTGTGAAGTGGTTCTTAGGCTCGTCGAGCTTGAGGTTGTTGAATACGGAGATGATCTTGGCAGGTGTGGTGTCGCTTGAACCGAGACCGTAGCGTCCGCCGACGATCACTGGCTTGTTCTCCACGTCGTAGAAGGCGCTCTTCACGTCGAGGTAGAGAGGCTCGCCCTCTGCTCCTGGCTCCTTGGTGCGGTCGAGCACGGCAATCTTCTTGCAGCTCTTTGGCACGGCAGCCAGCAGGTGCTTCACGCTGAATGGACGGAAGAGGTGAACGCTCACCATACCGACCTTCTCGCCCTGCTTTGTCAGGTAGTCGATGGCCTCGCGGGCTGCCTCTGTGGCTGAACCCATGAGGATGATCACGCGCTCTGCGTCAGCTGCTCCGTAGTAGTCGAACAGGTGGTGCTCACGGCCTGTGATCTTGCCGAGCTCCTGCATGTAGTGCTCCACTACCTCAGGGATCTGGTCGTAGGCTGCGTTGCAGGCCTCGCGGTGTGTGAAGAAGGTCTCTGGGTTCTCGGCTGTACCGCGTGTGACAGGACGCTCTGGTGTGAGGGCGCGGTCACGGAAGCGCTTGATGTCGGCTGGGTCAACGAGTTTTGCCACCTCGTCCTGGTCGAGAAGCTCGATCTTGTGGTACTCGTGTGAGGTGCGGAAACCGTCGAAGAAGTTGATGAATGGAATCTCGGTCTTCAGTGTAGCGAGATGTGGCACTGCGGAGAGGTCCATCACTTCCTGTACGGAACCTGAGCAGAACATGGCGAAGCCTGTCTGGCGGCAGGCCATCACGTCCTGGTGGTCACCAAAGATACAGAGTGAGTGAGAAGCCAATGTACGTGCGGAAACATTGAACACGCATGGGAGCATCTCACCGGCGATCTTGTACATGTTAGGAATCATCAGCAACAGACCCTGTGAAGCGGTGAACGTTGTGGTCAACGCACCTGCCTGCAGAGATCCGTGAACGGCGCCGGCAGCACCGCCCTCTGACTGCATTTCCTGTACACTGACGGTCTGACCCCAGAGGTTCTTGCGGCCTCTGGCTGCCCATTCGTCAACATGCTCCGCCATTGGAGAAGACGGAGTGATAGGGTAGATGGCGGCTACCTCGGAGAACATGTAGCTCACGTGAGCAGCGGCCTCATTACCATCACATGTGATAAATTTCTTTTCTTTCATACTTTGTTAAAGATAAAAATATTAATGTATGTTTCTCTTGTTTTTATTTCGTCTATACCTTATTTATATATTAATAGAGGAATCCCAACAGCCACAGGGGTATCTGGTTGCCCTTGCCCACCTCGGTGTTGTAGCGGGCGTAGATGGTGTCGCTGTTGTAGTGTATGCGCGCGGTGCCCTCGGCGTCGCAGACGCGGTATTTCTGTGTGCCGTCGATGACATACTGCCCGCTCTTGCGCCCCTCGTTGACCTTGTGGTCTTTCCAGAGGCAGTTGACGAAGAAGGTCTCCATCAGTGTCTGCTCCTCCACCTTGATGGGATAGATGGCGTACATGAGGTTGGGGTTGTGCATCATCACGCGTCCGGGCTTCTTGGGGAACTTCTGTCCCACGGGATAGATCATGTTGATCAGCCGGGCGTCGGCGAGATATTTGATGTAGTTCATCACCGTGGCGCGGCTGGTGGAAATCTCGTGGGCCAGCTGGCTGACGTTGGGCGCCACGGGGCCCTCGACGGCGAGGAGGTAGAAAAGTTTCTTGATCTTGGTGAGATATTTCAGTTCTATCTGCTTGATGATGAGGATGTCCACCTCGGTCATCATGTTCATGGTCTTGAGCAGGTTTTCCTCAAAGTTGCGGTGCTCAAGGAAGAAGGGATAGAAGCCATGGTGGAGATAGTCGTGAAAATGCTTGGAGGGGCTGGCCACGGGGAGTATCTTCTTGATGATGTGCTCGTGGTTGCGGACTATCTCGTCGAGGGTGAGGGGCTGGAAGTCGCAGCCTTCCATCAGGTTGAGGTATTCGCGGAAGGAGAAGCCGCGCATGTTGTAGCTCTTCACCACGTCTTTCAGCTCGGGGTCCTGCTTGAGGCGCATCACGCTCGAGCCGGTGAAGACAATTTTCAGTTCGGGGTATCGGTCGTAGCACAGGCGGAGGTCACGGCTCCAATTGGGCTGCTTGAACACCTGGTCGATGAGCAGCACCCTGCCGCCCTCGGCATAGAAATCTCCCGCAAACTCGGCTATGCCCCGGCTCTGGAAACAGAAGTTGTTCATGTTGACATAGAGGCAACGGTGGTCGTCGGGGCGGAAATGCTCCTTGGCATATTGGAGGAGGAATACGGTCTTTCCCACACCGCGTGTGCCCTTGATGCCAATCATACGGTCGTTCCAGTCGATCTCATCCATGAGGGTGCGACGGACAGGGGCATCCGTATGCTCTACAAGGTACTTGTGTGTGCGAAAGAAGGCTTCCATGCTTGTTTTCGAGTTTGTTTTTCTTATTTGTCGTGCAAAGATAATATATATTTCTTTAATTGCAAACTGAACATTGCAAAATATCTGATTTTTTTTATTATTTTGCACCTGCAAGCGTATTATTCCCCCGAGTCAAAGTCGAAAACTATTTCTCCGCCCCCCGTTTTGCGGGTGGAAGGGGTTGTGTTGCAGGAGTCGCGTCACGGGATGCCCTCTTGACGATGGCCTTCATCCTTGCCAAACTGCACTTCTACCGGGGGCTGTCCGCTCGGGGATTTGTCTTTTTTAGCCTTCAGGCTGAAGATGATGGGGCATAAACTTGGTATTGTCTGCTTTTTGCCGTACCTTTGCATAACGGCAAACGGACGGATGCCGAACGACAAATGACGAAAAACATGCAGACTTTACATATATTCAATCCCGAGCACGATATGGCGCTCGCATACAACGACGAGTTTTTCACTCCTCCTCACGCCGGACGCGCGATGAGGGCGGACCTGTCGTTCCTCCCCGTGTTCTGGGCGGAAGACGGGGACGTGGTCGTCGTGGACGACGTGGAACAGGCTCTCGAGAAGACACGACACTTCAAGCGGAAACTGCCCGAGGTGACGTTCACCACCCTCAACAAGCTCGCCGCCCTCGCCCACCGCGACATCCACATCGACGTGTGGGGATGGGACTCCGCCATCCGACACACGCTCCAGCGCAAGGGCATCAACCCCGACTGCCTGCCGACAGACGAGGCGCTGCGCTCCCTGCGCGACATCTCCCACCGGCAATGGGGCGCCGAGGTGCTAAGCTGTGTCAGACAGGACACGGCACTGACCGTGGGCGAAGCCGAACTGGCGCAGACCGTGGAGGCGATAGACGGCAAACTGGCGCAGGGTGGCGCCTGGGTGCTGAAGGCACCGTGGAGCTGCAGCGGACGGGGCGTGCGCTATGTCGAGGGACAGCTGCCGCAGCAGGTGCGCGCCTGGGTGATGAAGGTCATCCAGCAGCAGGGCGGCATCATGGTGGAGCCCAAATATAACAAGGTGAAGGACTTCGGCATGGAGTTTTATTCCGACGGAAAGGGTGGCATCCGCTACAAGGGACTGTCGCTCTTCCAGACCGCCAACGGCGCCTATGCCGGCAACCTCCTCGCCACGGAGGACGACAAGATAGAAATCCTGCAGCAGCACATCTCCATCGAGAGGCTCGGCGAGGTGACGGAAAAATTGATCAAGTGTTTTTCCGCCCGGCTGCGTAATATCTATAAGGGACCGCTGGGCGTGGACATGATGATTGTGGCGTCGGACGACAGCCAGCAGCCCTGCCTGCTGCACCCGTGCGTGGAGGTGAACCTGCGTCGCACGATGGGCCATGTGGCGCTGCAGCTCTCTCCCACTCCCCTCGAGCCGCAGCAACTGATGCGCGTCACCTACGACGGGCATTACCATCTGAAAATAAACAATATACAAACCAATAATTCAACAGACAAATGAAGAAGCTATTTATCTTGGCTTGCGCCTTCGGCATCGCTACACAGATGCAGGCGCAATACAAGTCGAAGGTATGGTCGCCGGACAATGGGGACGGCACCTATACCAATCCGGTCATCAACGCCGACTACAGCGATCCGGACGTGATTGCCGTGGGTGGCGACTACTATCTGACCGCCAGTTCGTTCCAGTGCATCCCCGGTCTGCCCATCCTCCACTCCAAGGATTTGGTCAACTGGGAAATCATCAACTATGCCGTGAAGGAGCTTGAACCCAAGTCGGAGTTTGACAAGCCCTCACACGGAAACGGCGTGTGGGCACCCTGCATCCGCTATCACAACGGCGAGTATTTCATCTATTGGGGCGATCCCGACTACGGCGTGATGATGGTGAAGACCAAGGATCCGCGCGGCGAGTGGTCGAAACCGCTCTGCGTGATTCCCGGCAAGGGCATGATCGACACGTCTCCCCTCTGGGACGACGACGGCCGCTGCTATCTGGTCAACGGATGGGCTGCATCCCGCGCAGGTTTCAACGCTGTGCTGACCGTACGCGAACTGTCTGCCGACGGCACCAAGCCCATCAGCGACCCGGTGATCGTCTATGACGGCGGAAACGCCAACCGCACAACCGAGGGTCCGAAGTTCTACAAGCGCGACGGATGGTATTGGATCATGTGTCCAGCCGGAGGTGTGGAGACAGGATGGCAGCTCGCCATGCGCAGCAAGTCGCCCTACGGCCCCTATGAGTGCAAGACCGTGATGGCACAGGGCAAGACCAAAATCAACGGCCCTCACCAAGGCGGATGGGTGCACACGGAAATGGGCGAAGACTGGTTTATGAACTTCCAGGACAAGGGTGCCTATGGACGTGTGGTTCACCTCAACCCCGTGAACTGGAAAGACAACTGGCCCGTGATGGGCATCGACAAGGACGGCGACTATTGTGGCGAACCGGTGACCAGATACCGCAAGCCGAAGACCCGCACCAAGGTGGCTGTGCAGAACCCCGTGGAGAGCGACGAGTTCAACGCTCCCGTACTGGGCAAGCAGTGGCAATGGCACGCCAACTACGACCAGCGCTACGGCATGCCTACCGCCAACGGCGTGTTCCGCCTCTACACCCACAAGCTGAGCAAGGATTTCGTCAACCTCTGGGAGGCGCCCAACCTCTTGCTCCAGAAGACACCGGCGGACAAGTTCACCGCCACCGCCAAGATCCGTTTTGCCTCCAAGGCTCAAAACCAGTATGGCGGTCTCATCATGATGGGACGCAGCTACAGCACGCTGGTGGTGAAGCGCGTGGGAGAAGAGTTCCAGCTGCTGCAGCAGACCTGCAACCAGGCTGACAAGAACAAGCCCGAGACGCAGAAGCTCATCGCCACCCTGCAGCCCACAGAGAAGGATCCCGTGCCCTACAAGCCCGCCATCTATATCGACATCTATCTGCGCATGAAGATAGACAAGGGCGTGTGCAAGTTTGCCTACAGCACCGACGGCAAGTCGTTCAAGGATTGTGGCGACGCCTTCAAGATGGTGGAAGGCAAATGGATTGGCGCCAAGTTCGGTTTCGTCAGCGAGGAGCCTCAGGCGAAGACCGACGCCGGATGGATCGACGCCGACTGGATTCACATCGACAAGTAGTTTTCAGCAGTCATCATACAAAAAAAGGAGAGCCTTGCACACGCTGTGGTGTGAGGTTCTCCTTTTTTATTTCTCTCTCTTCAATGTTTCACTTCTTGCCGTAGAAATAGTAGCACCAGTAGGTGTTGCCATAGGAGTCGCGGATGAGACTCTCGCGCTCTTGGGGATTGGACGTGGAATGGGCAAGGTCGGTCATGTCCTTGTAGTCGGCGTCCATCACGGTCTCGTGGAATACCACCACGGGGTTGCTGCGGATGTGGGCATAGAGCACCAGCGCCTCGCGATAGTAGCGGGGCAGATGGATGTCGAGCCGATAGTAGCGCTGGACGGTGCGGGCAAACTCGTCAATCTTCTTGTCGAGCAGGAGGGACATCAGCTGATAGTCCACCCCACTCTTCCGCTGACGGTAGTGCTTGCGTATCTCCTGGGGAGGAATGGTGATGCTCTTGGTGGTGGTGCCGTCGGGCAGGAACATGCGGCTGCCGCCACACACGGGGTAGACAAACAGGCTGTCTGCCAACCGTCCGTCCAAAGAGAGCGCGTAGGCACGGAGCATGGTCAATGAGCTGTCGGTGGCGGCGGAGTTCTTGCCACAGGCAAGGGCAGCCTCATAGTTGCCCTCACGGATGCAGCGCTCCACCTGCATGCGGTAGTGGAACACGTCGTTGCCATTGCTGAACGAGCACGTGAAGAGCATCATCAGCAGCATCGCCAGACTGTTGGTCCACATCTGGCGGGACAACAGGGGATGGACGGAAGCACGGGTGTCGAAGTTCTCCGCCTTCGTGATGCCCCACGTTAGGAAGAACCACACGACCAGGAGCAGGGGCACCGCCCACAGCCATCCGCCGAAGCTGAAATTGGTGTCGATGTCGTTGCCCACATCGGTGATGACCGCCAGAATCAAGAAGGACGGGAACCACGTGAGCGCCACAGCGGAGCGGGACACGCGCATCAGCCCGATAATCAGCATCTGGAGCAGTTGCAGCGCCAGGGTGATGAGAATGGCGCCCACCAGGGAATTGTAGGTGGTAGCCCCCTCAGAGAGCACATGCTGCCCCACATAGAGGATGTCTGCCTGATAACAATAGAGATAAATAAAGGTGAAAACACAAAAGATAACAGCACTTACGGCTTTGACAGCCGCAGTGCTGTAGTTCTTACTTGATGAATTGCTTGACATTTTAGTTTCGTTTCAGAACCACTGCCGAACGGGCAGGGATATAGAGTTTGAGCCATTCCTTGCGATCCTCCACATAGAGGGGGTCGTAGTTGGTGAGGTGCAGCACGTGGTCGTCTGCCAATCCGTTTCCACCAAACTCACGGGCGTCGGTGTTGAGCACCACGTCATACGACCCTGTGGGCACAAGGAATCCATAGTCGGCAAAGGACTTCACAGGATTGAAATTGAATACGAAGATCAGGTCGCCGCGCATGAAGGCGAGTATCTGGTCGCCGTCGTTGTGCCAAATCTCCTGCACAGGAGTCCGGTTGAAGTTTTTCTCACTCTTGATGACCTTGAGCATGGCCTTGTCAAAGTCGCCAAGGAAATGGTAGTCGAGGTCGGGATTGTCCACAAGGTTCCATTGGCGGCGAGCATATTTGTAGCTCCATCCGTTGCCCTCGCGGGGGAAGTCGATCCACTCGGGATGGCCGAACTCGTTGCCCATGAAATTGAGATAACCGCCATTGATGGCAGCCGCCGTAACAAGGCGTATCATCTTGTGGAGGGCGATGCCGCGGTGGACGGTCTCGGTCTCGTCGCCACGCTTGAAGTGCCAGTACATGTCGGCGTCGATGAGGCGGAAGATGATGGTCTTGTCGCCCACAAGCGCCTGGTCGTGGCTCTCGCAATAGCTGATGGTCTTCTCGTCCTTGCGGCGGTTTTTCACCTCCCAGAAGATGCTGCTGGGCTTCCACTGCTCGTCGGGAAGCTCCTTGATGGTCTTGATCCAGAAGTCGGGGATGTTCATCGCCATGCGGTAGTCGAAGCCATAGCCGCCATCCTCAAACTTGGCTGCCAAGCCTGGCATGCCGCTCACTTCCTCAGCGATGGTGATGGCATGAGGGTTGACCTCGTGGATAAGTCGGTTGGCAAGGGTCAGATAGCAGATGGCGTTGTCGTCCTCGTGTCCGTTGAAATAGTCGCCATAGTTGGTGAACGCCTCGCCGAGACCATGACTGTAGTAGAGCATGGAGGTGACGCCGTCGAAGCGGAAACCGTCGAAATGGAACTCCTCCTGCCAGTATTTGCAGTTGGAGAGCAGGAAATGGATGACCTCGTCTTTGCCATAATCGAAGCAGAGACTGTCCCAAGCGGGATGCTCGTGACGGTCGCCGGGATAGAAATACTGGTTAGGGTCGCCGGCGAGATTGCCCAGTCCCTCCACCTCGTTCTTCACGGCGTGACTGTGCACGATGTCCATGATGACGGCGATGCCCTGCTCGTGGGCGGCGTCGATGAGCGCCTTGAGCTGCTCGGGGGTGCCGAAGCGGGAAGAGGGAGCGAAGAAACTGCTCACATGATAGCCGAAGGAACCATAGTAAGGGTGCTCCTGGATGGCCATGATCTGGATGCAGTTGTAGCCGTCGGCGACAATGCGCGGCAGCACCCGCTCACGGAATTCGTCATACGTGCCCACCTTCTCCGCGTCCTGCGCCATGCCCACATGGCACTCGTAGATGAGCAAGGGAGAGGTGACGGGACGGAATTTCTTTTTCTTCCACACATAGGGTGTCTCGGGGTTCCACACCTGCGCGGAAAAGATTTTGGTCTGCTCGTCCTGCACCACACGCTGTGCCCAGGCAGGAATGCGCTCGCCATGTCCACCGTCCCAATAGACATGCATCTTGTACAGGTCGCCGTGTTTCATGGCACGGTTGCCGAGTTTCAGTTCCCAGTTTCCCGTGCCCTCTATGCGCTTGGCAAGATACTTGGGGTCCTCCGTCCAGTTGTTGAAGTCTCCCACGAGATAGATGGCTGTGGCATTGGGCGCCCACTCTCTGAACACCCATCCGCGGGCCGTCTTGTGCAACCCATAGTATTCATAACCGTTGGCGAAGTCGGTAAGGGTTTTCTTGCCGCCTTTTGTCAACTGATTGATTTTCCACAGGGCGTGCTCATGTCTGCCTCGTATAGCGTCCTCATAGGGTTCGAGATAGCTGTCGTTCTTCACCAATCCGATATGCTGCGGCTTAGAGGTTTTCTTGACAGCCGCCTTGCGTGCGTTTGTCTTCCGTGCGACCATATTTGTTTTTTATTAAGTTGTATGAAGTATGTTTGACGGGGTGTTCCTGTCCGCCAAGCTTTCGCTTCTGGCGGACAGGGAAAGGAAAAATAGTGTGTTAGCAGACCTTCACCTTGAAGATGGCCTTGTGGATGGTCTCCTTGTCTGAGATGCAGGGAGCGTGGCCGTCCTGTGGGAAGAAGATGCCCATCATGCCAGGACGGCAAGTGATGTAGCTCTGTGCCATCAGGTCGCCATACTTGGTGATGTCCTTCTCTGCGTTGTATTCCATCTCTGGCAGATCCTCTGTGGGCGTATAGCCGAAAGTCTCGTTGCCGTCGAGCGGAATCTGGATGTCGATCATGTTCTTGTGGGTCTCGAGGGTAGCGGCTTCCTTGCTGCGTCCTCTTGCGTCGGTGATGTTGACGAAGAGATCCTTGTCAACGATATAGTGCTTGCCAACCTCCAGGCTGTTCAAGTCGTTCTCACTGATGAATTTCACCACTTCCTTGAAGAGTGGGTTCACGCTCTCATACTTCTTGAGATTCTCAATTGTGTCGATAATCATGACAATAATGTTTTTAGATGATTAATGTTTTTATTGTTGCTTGTATTTATCCTGCAATGCTGATGGTGGGGCGGATCAGTCGAGCTGCTTGTAGCCCATGTTGTAGGTGCCGCGGGCGATGATCTGTCCGTTGCGGTCTTTCTCCACAAACTTGCCGTCTCTCACGCCGTCGACATAGGTGCCTTCAAAGCGCTTGCCTTCCTTGTCTTCCTCTATCGCGGCGCCGTTGGGCTTGCCGTTGCGGTAGGTGCCCTTGAACTTGGTGCCGTCGGCATAGTGGATAATCACTTCTCCGTCGATCACGCCGTTCTTGAACTGTCCGTCGTAGACGTCGCCATTCTTCTTGGTGAGCTTGCCCCGGCCGTTCTGCCGGTCGCTCTTCCACTGTCCCTCATAGACGTCACCGTTCTTCCAGATCAGGGTGCCCTGGCCGTCCTTGTCGCCTTCGCTGAAGTGGCCCGTATAGCGGTCGCCGTTCTGATAGCGGAAGATGCCCATGCCGGTGCGTTCGCCCTGCACGTAGTCACCCTCATAGACGTCGCCGTTTTGGAACTTGTAGATGCCCTTGCCGTTCTGTATGTCGTTGAGCCACTCGCCGGTATAGACGTCTCCGTCGGCATAGCGGTTCACGCCCTTGCCCGAGCGTTGGTTGTCTTTCCACATGCCGTCATAGGTGGTGCCGTCGCCCCAGTCGAACACACCCTTGCCCTCTTTCTTGTCGTTGAGCCAGAGTCCGTTGTAGAAGGCGCCTCCGGCAAAGGTGTACTTGCCGTGGCCGTTGCGGTGATCCTGGAACCATTCGCCCTCGTATTTGTCACCATTATAATAATACATCACGCCATGGCCCTGCTGATAGTCGCGGAACCAGAGTCCGACATACTTGTTGTTGTTGGCAAAATAATAGGTTCCCTTGCCGTGCTGCTGGTCCTGGAACCACTGTCCTTCATATTTCTCTCCGTCGGAAAAGGTGTAGACGCCATACCCCTGACGGCGTCCTTTCACATATTCGCCTTCATAGACATCCCCGTTCTTGAACACGGTCTGTCCTTTGCCTTGGGGCTTGCCGCCCACCATCTGGCCTTTATATTGCCCACCGTCGCGCGTGACGCATGAGCCGAGTGTGATCTTCTGTCCGAAAAGGGCTGAAGGGAAAATCAGTAAAAGGAAAAGTATTAAGTTATTATTGTTCACGTTCTATTCGATTTTTGTAATTTCACCCCAAAAGTAATCATTTATTTCGATATTGTTTACATTGTCCCTCGATTTTTTAGCTATTTTCGAAGATATTCATTAATTTTGCCGTGATTAACGATAGAAACTATGAAATTTACAGGTATCATACCGGCCCGCTACGCTTCCTCGCGTTTTCCAGGGAAGCCGCTGGCCATGTTGGGCGGAAAGCCCGTCATCCAGAGAGTTTACGAACAGGTGGCAGCCGTGCTTGACGACGCATACGTGGCCACCGACGACGAGCGCATCTTCGACAGAGTGACCGCATTCGGCGGCAAGGCGGTGATGACCCGCACCGACCACAAGAGCGGCACCGACCGCATCGAGGAGGCTGTGGAGAAGCTCGGTTGCACGGCAGACGTGATCGTCAACGTGCAGGGTGACGAGCCTTTCATCC
>JBNMIE010000062.1:0-14984 GCA_050873125.1 Prevotella sp. | reverse complement strand
GTTATTTCTCTGAGAGAGTCGAACCGTTTGATTACCGCATAAAGCATGACGGTAAGGTGTTGGTAGGCGTCGAAGTGCTTTACATAGCGTTCACCACCATTTTCTCGACTATATTTGAGAATTTTTTAAACATTCAAGATAGAAGTGCACAGTTTTAGAATATAGGGGGGTTATCCCTCCCGATGAGGTACAGACGTTCTTGAAGCGTAGCGGAAAGGTTGTCTGCACCTCATCGGGAGGCAAAACTACAACCAGCAATACAAATAACAAAAAAGGGAGACCGCTGTCTCCCCAAGATTAAGTAATTTTGTATTGCATATGTACAATCACTTAACCCGTGAGCAAAGATACGCAATTTATCTGGGACTACAAAGAAAAGACAGTAGAAGTGCCATTGCTCGGCAGATAGGTGTATCACCCTCCACTGTAAGCCGTGAGATTTCACGCAATAGTACCAAGTCAGGAAAATACGTTTGGACCAAGGCTCATGACGTTGCCATAAGTCGCGTGAAGCGTACGCCAGGCAACAGGCGTACATCAGAAACCTTGCGGTGGCGCATAGAGCAGCTTATAATGGACGAGCAATGGTCTCCGAAGCAAATATCAGGCTGGCTCAAGAAGAACGAGGCTGCAAGTGTATCACATGAGACCATCTATAAGATGATTCGGGCAGATGAAAGCGGCAAGTTAGCCAAAAACTGCCGTCACAAGATGAAATACCATCGGCGACATTCCAAAATCAAGGAGACAAAGGCCTCCAACATAAGAAACCGCAAGAGCATCCATGAACGCCCTATGGAAGCGGACGGGAAACGTTTTGGGGATTGGGAAATGGATCTCATCGTTGACAACAACAGCAATGCCATTCTTACCATGATAGAGAGAAGTACAAACTTCCTCGTCATGGCGAAGCTGAAAGAGGGGAAAAAGGCCATGCCGCTTGCCAAGACGGTATGGAGGTTGCTGCTGCCATACAAGGGGGAGAACCTGAAAACCATAACAACTGACAACGGAAGCGAGTTTGCTGCACATGAATGGATTACAGACAAACTTGGAGTGCCAGTATTCTTTACTGATGCGTACTCGTCATGGCAGAAAGGGGCCGTGGAGAACACAAACAAGCTTGTAAGGCAATACATACCAAAAGGCATGGATATTAGTAGCGTGACTGACAAAAGAATTGCATCCATTCAAGCAAAAATAAATAGAAGACCGAGAGAAAAACTTGACTTTTCTACACCAAAAGAAGAATTCTTCAGAGTTTATTCTTAATTTTGCACTTGCTGGTTGACTCTATAGGAAGACAATGCAAAATCGTGCGATTTATTTTGCATTGTCTTCTTTATTTATTACTTTTGTAACCATGAAAACATTGCGCACATATCTTTGGATATTCCTCGTCTGCCTGCCCCTCCTTACGCAGGCACAGATGCGATGGAACAATTCCTACCAAACATATTTCAACCAATACAAGGACCTCGCCATTGAGCAGATGTTCAAATATGGCATTCCTGCCAGCATCACACTCGCACAAGGTGTGTTCGAAAGTGGTGCGGGCAACAGCGAGTTGGCACGCAAGGGCAACAACCATTTCGGCATCAAATGCCACGGATGGACTGGCGCCACCACCTACCACGACGATGACGCCAAACAAGAGTGCTTCCGTGCCTACAACAATGTTTATGAGAGCTATGAGGACCACAGCAAGTTTCTGAAGAACAACCGCCGCTATAGCCGGCTCTTCACCCTCCAGACCACCGACTATCGCGGATGGGCACGGGGACTGAAAGAATGTGGCTATGCCACCAATCCCGCTTATGCAAAGAAGCTGACTGACATCATCGAGCTTTACAAGCTCTACCAATATGACCGGGCAACAAGCTACGACAAGTTTATGGCCAAGCACAGCGCCAAAGACCGCCCGGCACAACGTGGCGGCACCCTCCACCCAATCAAGCTCTACAACAAGAACTATTATCTCGTGGCACGAAAGGGCGACACATTCAAGAGCATCGGCAAGGAGGTGGGCATCTCCTACCGCGCTATTGCCAAGCATAATGAACGCGACAAGAACGACTTGCTCCAGGAGGGGGACATCATCTATCTGAAAAAGAAACAGAAACGTGCACCCAAGAACTTCAAGAATCGTCCGCACATTGTCCGGAGCGGCGAGAGTATATATTCCATCGCTCAGTTCTACGGTATGCGTCTGAAGAGTCTCTACAAGAAAAACCATCTCTCACCCGACTATCAGCTCAAAGTCGGCGACACGCTTAGAGTCTATTAATGGAACAAAAAAATATTCTCACACAAGCCGTCGTCGGCATGGGCACAAACAGCCGGCAGGACGAGATGATGGCAAGGGCAAAGGAGCTGATGGAGAAAGAGTTCCAAGTGGTGGCTTTCAGCCATGAGGCCTACACCGATCCCATTGGCATTTCCTCGGACAAGTTTCTCAATTGCCTGGCGCTCATCAGCACATCACTCTCCGCAGACGACGTCAACCGCCGCCTAAAGGCCATCGAGACAGCATGCGGCAACACGTCCGCATTGCGCCGCAAGCATGTGGTCAGAATGGATCTTGACCTGTTGCTCTACGGATCCATCCGTCTCCACACTGCCGACTGGCAACGCCCCTACGTGGCGGAGATGATGGCAGACCTCACCGCCTTCTGCCATAAAAAAGACAATATTATTCTTCTATAGTTTTTATTATAGCATGAAACAGCTAAGACACCATCTGCTTGCGCTGATGCTCGCCGTGTGCGCCACGGTGGGAGCGCAAGACTTCAACACTTTCTTCACCGACCGCACCCTCCGCATCGATTACACCTTCTCAGGCAATGCCCAACAGCAGGCTATCAGTGTCGATGAGTTGCTCTCGGAACCTCATTGGTACGGCAAACGGCAAAAACTTGCCGAACTGCCATTGGAGGGCAACGGACAAATCACCATGCGCAGCCACAAGACAGGAGAGACCCTCTACCGCAACTCGTTCTCCACACTTTTCCAAGAATGGCTCTCTTATGACGAGGCAAAAACCACGAGCAGAGCATTCGAGAATGTGTTCCTCATGCCCATGCCAAAGGACACGGTAGACGTGACAATAGACTTGCGCGACAACCGCCGACAGATTATGGCGACACTCACCCACACTGTCGCCCCCACAGACATTCTTATCCGCAACATCGGCGAACACCATGTCACTCCCTACCAAACACTTCAGCAGGCCGATGACACGACCCGGTGCATCCACATCGCCTATGTGGCCGAAGGCTACACAAAGGCAGAGATGCCTCTCTTCCTCAACGATGCGCGACGAGCGATGGACGCCCTGTTCGCCCACGAACCCTTCAAGTCTATGAGGGGAAGGTTCAACATCGTGGCTGTAGAGAGTCCCTCGGCAGAGAGCGGAACAAGCATTCCACACGACCATCTATGGAAACAGACAGCCCTCCACTCTCACTTTGACACTTTCTATAGCGACAGGTATCTAACCACTCTCAATCTCAAAGATTTACACAATTGGCTCGCAGGCATACCCTACGAGCATATCATCGTGCTCGTCAACACCAACGAGTATGGCGGTGGCGGCATACTCAACTCCTACAATCTGGCGGCAATGCACCATGCACAGTCATTGCCCGTAGTAGTGCATGAGTTCGGACATTCATTTGGCGGTCTTGCCGATGAATACGCCTATGACTTCGAGGACATTCCGATGTATCCCCACGACGTGGAGCCTTGGGAACCCAATATCACCACACTGAAGGATTTCAAAAGCAAATGGCAAGATATGGTAGAGCGCGACCGTAAGGGCAACTTCAAAAAGGGCAGCAAGGTGGCGCTGTATGAAGGCGCCGGCTATTCATTGAAAGGTGTTTACCGTCCATGCGCCGACTGCCGGATGCGCACCAATGACACACCCGATTTCTGTCCCGTGTGCCAACGCGCCCTGACTCGTCTCATCGATTTCTACACAAAATGATAGGAAGAAGAGTTTTCGATATTTTCTGTTTTCCAGGAAAATCCCTCTCATACGCCACAAGGCGGCTTTGCCTGTGTTTGGCATTCCTTGTCGGACTGCAGTTCTCTGGACAGATAAGAGGACAGCAGGTAAAGGACAGCGATCGGTTGGGCATGGCATTGGACTATTTCAAGAGCGGGAAATATCACGAGGCGCTGCTTCTGTTTGAGCAATTGGACAAGACCTACAAGCTCAATCCGAGATTTCATGCCTACATGGGGTTGTGCTACTATCAAGAGTGGGACTACGAGCATGCGGTCGGCATGTTCGATGGCGCCCTGCCACAATTGTCGTCACTCTCGCCCCACGAACTTTCGGTCTACTACTATGCACGTGCTGAGAGTCTCTTCTCGTTGGGCAAATACGACACCGCACTGGCGGACTATGAGCATGTGCTCACACTGTGCTACGACAAAGAGAAGGCCGACTGCTACTACCGCATTGGCTTCTGCCTAATGCAGAAAAACGAATGGTCAAATGCCGCCGAAGCCTTGACCTCCGCCCTCGCCTACTACCGCCAATACCTCAACACCCCCGACCATTACGCCCGCATCCGCCAAACCGAAAACATGCTCAAGGGATGCAAAGCCAAGGCGAAGACTGACACCATACAAAACAAGGGGACTCTGAAAAGTCCCCTTGACAGTAAATGAAGTGGATGGAAACACATTCCTAATACACTACCTTCTTCCCATCTCTCACATAAACAGTACCTTTCTGCGGATGCGCCACGATACGGCCCTGCAAATCATACCATTTGCCCCGCGCCAAAACTTTGGAGGTTGTCACACCTTCAATACCTGTCACAGTGTCGTCGTAGACAGACTCAAGATATTCTTTGTCGGAATCGTAAATTAGGTAGACGCTCCAAGCCCCAACCTTATTGAAGATTTCTTTTGTGAAACCGCCATCAGCGTTTAAATTGTAATGGACGAAAAAAGAGTCTGCCCCCTTGAATGCGCCCTTGAAAGGACTATCTGTTCCCGACAGATCAGTATTATAATCCATCGCCTCACCCTCCTCACAAATGATTGCACAACAGTCATCTGATTTGCTTTTCAAGACATAGGGCATGCCCGGCACCGCTGTTTTCACAGCATTGAAATACAACTTGTCATTCTCAATACGTGTGAAAGCATACACGTTGTCCACACCATAAGCGTCGTTAGCTTTCATCTTCTCCACATCAAAGCCCATTGTCCTGCAAATGCCATTATACCAATGAAGATTGTCGAATCGCAATGTATAGGGAAGGATTTCTTTATATCCTTTCACACCATCTCCAGAAAGCAATATTGCGCACGAAGCCTCGTCCCCTTTTTGGACAAGAATTACAGGATACACACCATCAGCAATACGAAAGAAGTTTTGCTTTTTCTCTTTCAAAAGTTCTTCCGATGCCGAGAACGACAGATTGTCTACAGTTGTGCTAATCACCACTCTCTTCAAACCGGTACACCCCAAGAAAGGTGAAGAAGCTGCAGTTCCGCTAACAATGGATTTGCCATTCATGATTACGGATTTCACTTGGGTGCATCCTTTGAAAATTTCGTTGCCCAGTGTAGTCTCTGCACTCAGATTGAAGTTGATTTCAGCAGGAAGTGAGGTGCAATCAGCAAAAGCCTCATCACCGATAGAAGTTAAATTGCCTCCATTGTAAACATTTGATTTCAAAAAAGTACACCCACTAAAGCATCTTGCACCGATGGTCTTCACTTTCTTGTTCACAACCATAACCATCAGTTCCGTACAGTCCTTAAATGCCTCGTCACCCAATTCCTGCACATTATCTCCACCATACACACTTTGCACGTTTGAACCTTCAAACGCATTGGCTCCTATCGTTGTCACTTCCGAGGGTATCGAAAGTTTCGACTTGAAATACTTGAAGTTTTTCAAACACCCTGGTGCCAGTTTGGTCACGGTATAAGTGATGTCGTTATAGGTTACCTTAGAGGGAATTGTCCAATTCTCTACCGGATTAGCATTAAAAAGAGTACTGTTCCATTTCTTCAGTGTAACCGTACTTGGAGCAGCATCATTGACCCGATACACGATGCCGTCAATTGTAAAATTCATGAGGACAACAGCATGGGTGGCAAGTGTTCCACTGAGCAAGATTACTGTGGCAAGAAGATGCGACAGCAAGAAAGAAGGTTGTTTCATAATTAGTAGAAGGATATTATATGCGCATTTCCCTTCGGCTCTAATAGTTTAAATAGACTACAAAAATAGACATATAACCCCACAAATAGGAATAAATATGTTTTTTTTTAACTATATTTAATATTGTAGTTTCATTCTCGCTCACAATACAACAAAAAGCGTCCGCTTTCCGAAAGATATATTCCTTCTGGAAAGCGGACGCTAAAATCTAATTTGTGATTGTCGATTAAAATTCGTCGGCGGCATAGAGGCTACCGAAGGTGCTCTGTTTCCACTCGAAAATCTCATCATCACGGAAGAAGCGCTTCAGTTCAATGGCGGCATTCTCCTTGGAGTCTGACGTGTGGACAATGTTCTCCTGGAAACTCATGCAGTAGGTGCCACGGATGGTGCCTGGCTCGGCCTTGCGGCCATTGGTGGCACCGGCAAGATTGCGCACGGTCTCCACAGCATCGACACCCGACAGGCACAATGCCACCACGGGAGTGACCATCATGGAGTCCTTAAGCTGTTGGAAGAACGGTTTGCCGGCGAGATGGGCATAGTGCTCGCTGAGCAACTTGTCGTCGAGCTGCATCATCTTCATACCACAAATCTGCAATCCTTTTTTCTCAAACACACTGATGATTTCTCCTGCCAATCCCCGCTGCATGGTGCAAGGCTTGAGCAGTACTAATGTTTTCTCTATCATATTTTTGTATTTCTTTGGTTATTATCAAGTTATCGATAGAAGTGAAATCCTTCTATTCCCTCATATTGGCATCGACGAACGAGAGGGGCAGCAAGTCTTGGATGGAGCGGAACACAGCGGTGCCACGGGTGCCATAGAGCAGGATGCGCACAGGCGACTGATAGCGGTCTTCCATCTCCAAGATTACCTGTCGGCAAGCACCGCAAGGAGAGATGGGACTGGGCAGAAAGCCGTTGTCATTACGGGCAGCAATGGCGAGTGCACGGATGGGCTGTTCGGGGTGGTGAGACTGCACGCCAAAGATGGCACTCCGCTCGGCACAAAGTCCCGAGGGATAGGCGGCATTCTCTTGATTGGCCCCGATAAACATGGTGCCGTCACCCAAAAGCACGGCAGCCCCCACACGGAAGTGGCTGTATTTGGCGTAACTGTTGTCCGTGGCAGCCTTAGCACGCTCCACGAGACGGCGCTCCTCTTCACTCAACTCCTCAAGTTGGCAAAGTTGATAGTTGATTTCCAATTTCAATTGTTTCATAGTATCTGGGATTTTTGTTCTATTGTCATAAGTACTTCACGGCGCAAAGAGCAGGTTTACTCTTCCTCATGCTGATAGCATCCGAGGTCAGGCTTGTCCTCGCGACGAATACCCTTCCGATCGGTGGGCAGGGCTGTCAGAGGGTCGGCACAGCCGATGGCGGCAGAGTGGCGGGACAAGCGGAAATCGAAGCGCTGCAAATCGGCATCAACCAAACGGAATAAGCGCTCGCCATAGCGGGCGGTGTCTTTGACATCCTCAAAAGTAACGTCGGTCAGACGCTCGTCTGTGGAATCCTTGGGGGTACGGAGAAGACAATGATCGAAATGGTAGTCGAAGGTAATAGTGGAGTCCTTCACCGAACCTTCCACCACATCATTGGCCCATCCCGTGACGATGCTGTTGCGGACAGACAGCGTGAGGGGAAGGTCGTAGGTATTGTCGTGGTTGGCAAATGCCAAGGCGGGACCACGATTGGCATCGAAAGGATAGAATTGTGCCAAAGTGCAATTGTTGAGCGCCACGTCACCTCCCTCTGCTTGAAGACAAGCACCAAGGGTGTTGGAGAGTTGGCAGTTGTCCAATGTGGCACGCACCGAACGGAGTTTCACACCCGTTCCATTACAGTTATGGACGATGGAACCTGTCATAGTGAGTTTCTGCCGATCGAGAGCCGACGAGTCACACACCACACCGTCCATTGTGGAATGGATATCGGTGTAAGCAATGACATTGTCGAAAGACGTGGCACCCAAACGCACGCCTTGCCACTGTCCGCTCACGCCATCATAAGGCAAATAGTCAAACATCCGGTCGAGGCGGTCGCCCCGCAGTGTGACATTCTCTTCGGGTGTGCCCTGGGCATGGAGGGTGCCGTTGACCGTAAGAGCGGCATCAGCATGGAAATAGAGGGTCACACCGGGCTGCAAGGTCAGCGTCCTACCCTCGGGCACGGTGATGCCGCCATAGACGATGATGGGCTTGCCCTTCTCAAGGGTAGTGTCACGCTCAAGGGTAAGTGAGCGGATGACATTGGCATCCCACGACAGAGCACTCAAGCACACCCGTTGCTCCACCCCACTTTCGAGGGTGAACACGAGGTTGTCTTCCACTTTTTGGGGTGTATCCTTGCCGTTGAGCGCAGAAGTGAGCTCAACGAACACGCGGCAACTGTCTTTGTCGCGCACCTCAAGGTCTGAGACCTGAAAGCCAGAAGCTGAAGACAGCCAACTGCCGTCCACATTGACTCTATAGCCTGTCTGGTTACCGTTCTGAAGCCGTACGTTGGACAAGCGCAGGCCGCTGCCCGAGCGATTGTAGACCCAAAAGGTATGAGTCGCCGTGGGCACACGGGAGAACACGGTGTCGAGCCTCACGGTATCGGTAGAGAAGGTGAGGCGGCGATTGGGCGAAGTGGAAAACGCGTCATCATCCGTACATGCCACAAGGGCGGCGGACAGGAGCGTTGCAAAGAGTATTGTCTTTTTCATCAACTTTATAACGGAACACACAGTCCTTTTATTATACTTACGGGCAGGGAAAATAAAAAACACAGACAAAAAAGAAAGAATCTGAGAATTTTCTCGTAACTTTGCAGAAGATAGGCTGCACTCAGCAAATTGTATAAATTCAAGACACCATCAAAACACTTCGACATATCATCAGTATCATCGTGTGGACGCTTGTGGCGCTCTACACCTTGATTATCGTGCTGCTCCACATCCCGGCAGTACAGGGGATGGTGGGCCGTGAGGTAGCGTCGGCACTGGGCAAAAAGCTTGGAACGGAGGTGAAGATTGGCAGGGTGGACTTGGGCCTTCCCTTCCGACTGGTCATCGACGATGTGACCTTGCTTGACCAGCAGAACAAGCCTATGCTCTGCGCCGCACGACTGTCGGCAAGCGCGGAACTGACACCTCTTTTATCGGGAAGAATTTCAATCAGTTCGGCACAGCTCTTCGGTGTCAAGGCGATGCTCTACAAGATGTCGGCGGACGCAAAGCCCAACTATCAGTTCGTGCTCGACTCACTCGCCTCGAAGGACACCACCAAACAGAAGACGCCCCTCGACCTGCACATCCACTCGCTGGTGATCCGCAACAGCAGCGTCAGCTATGACCAGTGGGACGTGGCACCGACCAACGGCAAGCTCAATCCCGCCCATCTGAAGATAGACGATATCAGCGCACACCTCATCCTCAACCGACTCACTCCCGACTCGCTCAATCTCAACTGCAAGCGTCTGTCTATGCACGAGGCGTCCGGACTCGACCTGCGCTCGCTCGCCTTCCGACTTGTGGTGGGAAAGCGGGGGGCCAGCCTGACAGACTTTCATCTGTCTCTACCCCACTCCGACTTGCACATCGACCACCTGCTTGCCTCCTACGAGCAACAAGCTTCAGGCATCGCCATGCCTACGCTGCAATATGAAGGAAGAATTGAACGTTCACGGATAACGCTCTCTGACATAGCAAGTTGCTTACTATTGTTTAAGAACTTCAACACACCTCTTCACCTTTCTTCCACCTTCTCAGGAACAAGCACCTCGCTTCGGGTGGAAAGTCTCAACCTCAACTCGACAGACCGCAGTCTGGACATTGCTTTAGGCGGATCTGTCAGCAAACTGCCTAATGGCGTGAGATGGGCGACACAAGTAGCACGGCTGTCACTCAGTGCCAAGACCATCGAGCTCATCTCGGAAAACCTCAAAGGTGAGAAGATATCCCTGCCCGATGTGGTCACACGACTGGGCAATGTGCGCTTCCATGGCGAATTGGGTGGACTGCGGAAAGACATCGCCGCCAAAGGTTCCATCAACACGGATGCCGGAAACGCGCGCATCGGTGTGGGACTGCATGGACAGCGCTTCTCCGCACGACTCGAGACCGCCGGCATCCAATTGGGCAAGTTGCTCGCCAATCCCAACTTCGGACTGCTCGCCACCCACATCAACGTGGACGGCAGACTGCGTCCACACGGCACACCTGACCTTAGTGCCAAGGGAACCGTGGACCGCCTCGAATGGAATGGGCACCAGTACCGTGCCATCGCCCTCAACGGCACCTACATACAAGGCACCGCCACGGGACATATAAGTATGGACGACCCCAACGCAAAAATCGATATCCAAGGACTCTTCGCTCAAGGAAAAGGCAAGCCCCGTATGGACCTCACAGCCCAAGTGGACCGCTTTGTTCCCTCTGCCCTCGGCCTCTCCAACAAATGGAGCGGAGCCAACTTCTCCGGCCTCCTCCGCGCCAACCTCTCTGGCAAAACACTTGCCGACATGGGCGGCAACGTGACACTCGAACATTTCAACATGCAGTCGGCACAGACAGACTACACGCTTGAACGGCTCAACCTCAATGCCGGATACAAGGGCAAACAGCACTATATCCACATGGACAGCGACTTCGGCGAGATGGAACTGAACGGACAGTATGACTACAACACCATTGTCAAGAGTATCACCAATTTGGTGGCCAGCAAACTGCCGACCCTACCCGGACTGCCCGCAGCCACACGCACTCCAGGCAACACATTCAACATCGACCTAACACTCAACCGCACCGACTGGCTCCGCGTCCTGCTCGGTGTGGACCTCGACTTGCACGCCCCCATGCACCTCAACGCTTCGATGGATGATGCCCATCATCAACTTTCACTCGACGCCACCCTCCCCTCGCTGACCTACAGCGGCACAAAATATGAGAATGTGACACTCAACGTGACCACACCCGGCGACACCCTGCAAGCCCTCACGCAACTCACTAAAGTGGGTTCAAACGGTGCCAAGACACAACTCGGTGTGAAGGCACACGCTGCCGACAACCACCTCACGTCGACCCTGGTGTTCGACGACCTCAAGCCTCACGGCATGAACGGACATATGAACCTCGACGCGAGATTCTATAAAAATTCCGATGGACTCTCTACTGCCGACATACGCATCCTCCCCTCGGAAATCATGGTGGGCGACACGGCATGGACCGTGCACCCTTCCGCCATCACCTACCACGCTGGAGCCCTCCACGTGGACAATTTTGCCATTGAGCACGACAAGCAGTATCTGCGCATCGCCGGCAATGCCACACGCCACGTCACCGACTCCTTGACGGTGGACCTCAAAGACGTGAACGTGGAATATATCCTCAACTTGGTCAACTTCCACTCTGTGGACTTCGCCGGTCTTGCCTCTGGTCAGGCTTCTGTCAAAGGCGTGATGGGCAACCCCTCGGCGATGGCACACCTCACCATCAACGACTTCCGCTTTGAGGACGGACGCATGGGCACCCTGCATGCCAACGTGGACTGGAATCTTGAGGACAACCAAATAAACATCCATGCCCTGGCTGACGACGGCCCACACCGCAAAACTTATATCCACGGTTATGTGTCGCCCAAACGAAGCGACATCGACCTTGGCATCGAGGCACGGGGAACGAGACTGGAATTCATGAACTCGCTATGCTCGAGCTTCTTGCGTGACGTCGACGCACAAGCCACCGGACACCTCCGCGTCTTCGGTCCATTGAAGACCATCAACATGGAAGGAAAAGTGGTAGCAAACGGCACCTTGGGTGTCAGTTCGCTCGGCACCACTTATGCCATGCACCAGGATACCGTCACCTTCACCCCCGACAACATCATCTTCGACACGGACACCATCCGAGACGCCACCGGCAACACCGGCGTCATCACCGGACGTGTGACCCACCACAACCTCTCCAACTTCGGCTATGATCTCCACGTGGCGGCCCACAACCTGCTTGCCTACGACTTCAAGACCTACGGCGACCAAACCTTCTTCGGCACCGTATGGGCCACAGGCACCTGCGACATCAAGGGCAAGAGTGGCGAGGTGAACATCGACGTTGATGTGACCCCCAAACGCGGAAGCTTCCTGGAATACAACGCCGTGAGTCCCGATGCCGTGAGCCGGCAAGAGTTCATCACTTGGCACGACCGCACCCCCCACCCGCTCCAGCAAGACACCAGCAGCGTGCCCGCACAGGAGAACGACATGGCGAGCGACATGCACATCAACTTCCTCGTCAACACCACACCCGACGTGACCCTCCGCGTGCTCATGGATCCGCAAAGCGGTGACATGATTACCCTGGGCGGCAGTGGCGTCATCCGCGCCACCTATTATAATAAGGGAGCCTTCCAGATGTTCGGCAACTATCTCGTCGACCATGGCACCTACCGATTGACCATACAGAATCTCATCCGCAAGGACTTCCAGTTCCAGTCGGGCTCCACCATCACCTTTGGCGGCAACCCCTATGACGCGGCACTCAACCTCAAGGCGCAATATCCCGTGCAGAGCGTCAGTCTGTCCGACCTCAACGTGGGACGAAGCTTCACATCTAACACCATCCGTGTCAACTGTCTGATGAACATCACAGGAACGGCAGGCTCCCCACGTGTCGATTTCGGCATGCAGTTGCCAACCCTCTCGGGGGATGCGGAACAGATGGTGCGCAGCTTGATGAACACGGAAGAAGAGATGAACCAGCAGGTGCTCTATCTGCTCGCCGTGGGACGATTCTACAACTCAGGTGCCGAAAGCAAGACACAAGAGGGAGCGGCACAGCGCAGCCAGACCACTCTCGCCATGCAGAGTCTTCTCTCGGGAACCATCAGCCAGCAGATCAACAGCGTCATCGGAACCCTCGTCGGCAAGAGCAACTGGAACTTCGGTGCCAACATCTCCACCGGTGACGAGGGATGGAACAATGCCGAATACGAAGGTATCCTCTCCGGACGAATGCTCAACAACCGACTGCTCTTCAACGGACAGTTTGGCTACCGCGACAACGCCAATGCCACCACCAGCTTCATCGGCGACTTCGACTTGAAATATCTGCTCAAGCCCAACGGGAGCATAGCCATCAACCTCTACAACCAGACCAACGACCGCTATTTCACCCGCAACAGTCTGAACACCCAAGGCATCGGTCTGCTGCTCAAGAAGGATTTCACCTCACTGAGCGACCTGTTTGGCTTCGGAAAGAAGAAAAACAAAGCGGCAAGAGCCAAGGAAAAGCAAAAATCCGTTAAATAAATATAAAACATAATAGGCTGTTTATACGTACTTACATAAAAAGCAGTACCTTTGCAGCCGATTTTGAATTAATTCACATAAAGTCTAACTTTATTAATTATTAAACATTTAAATTTTTATGTCAGAACTTAAGAACGTACAGCCATTGGCAGACTTCAATTGGGACGAGTTTGAGAATGGCGGCAGCCTGGGCGCAGACAAGCAGAGCTTGGAAAAGGCCTATGACGAAACCCTCAACAAGGTTTCCGAACATCAGGTAGTAGAAGGTACAGTAATCGCTGCAGACAAGAAAGAGGTTATTGTAAACATCGGCTACAAGAGCGACGGTGTGATCCCCGCTTCAGAATTCCGTTACAACCCAGACCTCAAAGTAGGTGACAAGGTTGAGGTTTACGTAGAAAACCAGGAAGACAAGAAGGGTCAGCTCGTACTCTCTCACAAGAAGGCTCGCTTGAGCAAGAGCTGGGAGCTCGTTAACAAGGCTCTCGAGAACGAGGAAGTTATCCAGGGCTACATCAAGTGCCGCACAAAGGGTGGTATGATTGTAGACGTATTCGGCATCGAGGCATTCCTCCCCGGCAGCCAGATCGACGTTCATCCAATACGCGACTACGACGTGTTCGTAGGCAAGACAATGGAGTTCAAGGTTGTCAAGATCAACCAGGAATTCCGCAACGTAGTTGTTTCGCACAAGGCTCTCATTGAGGCTGAGCTCGAAGCACAGAAGAAAGAAATCATCAGCAAGCTTGAAAAGGGTCAGATCCTCGAAGGTACTGTTAAGAACATCACTTCTTACGGTGTATTCGTTGACCTCGGCGGTGTGGACGGACTCATCCACATCACAGACCTTTCTTGGGGCCGCGTAAGCGATCCACACGAGGTTGTACAGCTCGACCAGAAGATCAACGTGGTTATCCTCGACTTCGACGACGAGAAGAAGCGTATCGCTCTCGGTCTGAAGCAGCTCACTCCTCACCCATGGGATGCTCTCGATCCTAACCTCAAGGTTGGTGACCACGTGAAGGGCAAGGTAGTCGTTATCGCTGACTACGGTGCATTCGTAGAGATCGCTCCTGGTGTAGAAGGTCTCATCCACGTATCTGAAATGAGCTGGAGCCAGCACCTCCGTTCAGCTCAGGAGTTCCTCCATGTAGGTGACGAGGTAGAGGCAGTGATCCTCACTCTCGACCGCGAGGAGCGCAAGATGAGCCTCGGTATCAAGCAGCTCAAGGAAGACCCATGGGAGACCATCGAGGTGAAATATCCTGTAGGCAGCAAGCACACAGCTAAGGTTCGCAACTTCACAAACTTCGGTATCTTCGTAGAGCTCGAGGAAGGTGTAGATGGACTCATCCACATCTCTGACCTCTCTTGGACAAAGAAGGTTAAGCATCCTTCAGAGTTCACACAGGTTGGCGCTGACATCGACGTTGTAGTGCTCGAAATCGACAAGGAGAACCGTCGTCTGAGCCTCGGCCACAAGCAGCTCGAGGAG
>JBNMIE010000061.1:0-15075 GCA_050873125.1 Prevotella sp. | reverse complement strand
TCGTATAAGGCTATCTTCTGATAGTCGAATTTGTCAAAGGCCGAGCGGAATCCCTCACGCTTGTTGAGGACACATTCCCACGACAATCCCGCTTGAAATGTCTCGAGCAAGAGCATTTCAAACAGTTTGTTGTCGTCATGGACAGGTACGCCCCATTCCTGGTCGTGATAAGCCACATAGAGCGGATTGTCCAGATTGCACCAATGGCATCTGACCTTTTCCGCCTCTAAGCTTGTTTGTTTTCCCATTCCTGCCATTCGTCCATTGCTTTTTTCCAGTCTGTGGCTTCGCCTGCGGCGATAGCCTCCTTCTCTCGAGCCGCTTCGTCTCGAGCCTTGTCTCGTGCTCGTTTTTCCTTCATGGCTTCGATGGTGGCATCGTCAAGAATCTGTATGGCACCACGGTCAAGGGCGGCTTGCAGCTCCTCTTCACCGAAAGCCTTGCCAGGCTCGTTGAAGTCAGAGATGTTGAACTCATAGTCGACCCGCAATTGGTGGCGAATGAGTTTCTGCTTGCCTCTGTTCACTGCGTTTTTCATTCGGAGCAGCTTGCCGATTTCCTTGATCTCGTTGGCTGAGTATTTGTTTCTTCCCATGTTGTTGTTTGCGTGTTGTTACATTCTCTCGACCGTCTTCACGCCTTTGACGGTGCGGAGTTTCTTGATGAGCGACTCGAGTTTTCCCGCGTCTTCCAATTGTACGGTGAGCGTTCCCGAGAAGAGACCGTCGTGCGAGTCGATGTTGATAGACCGCATGACCATCTTTTCCTCTTTGGAGATGATGCTCGTGATGTTGTTGACAATACCGATATCATCATTGCCCACCACTTTGAGAGTGCTGCTGTATTGGCTCGATCCCTTGCCGCTCCAGCGTGCTCTCACGATGCGGTAGCCGAAGCGCTTGCGCAGTTCTGGCGCATTGGGGCAGTCTTTGCGGTGAATCTTGATGCCTCCACCCGATGTGACGAAGCCGAAGATAGGGTCGCCATAGATGGGGTGGCAGCACTTGGCAAGGCTGTAGTCCACACCTTTCAGGTTTTGGTCGATGGTGAGCACATCGTCGTTCTGATGGGTGAATTCCTCATTGGGGTTCTCGTAGTCGAATTCCGATGCCGACCGGATAGGCGTGTCGGGGTTGAGCTTCAGTTCGTGGTCTCTCACCTCCACATATTTGTCAATCACATCATTGGCATCGAGCTTTTCGTCGGCGAGCGCCTTGTAGAAATCCGACACCTCTTTGAATCCCAACTTTTTAATAAGGTGGGACATGATGCTCTCCTCTTGTGTGATCTTCCGATTCTTGAAGCGTCGCTCGAGCATCTCTTTGGCATAGAGTCCGTCCTTGATGGTTGTCTCTTTGAGCGCCAGGCGAATCTTGGACTTGGCACGGCTGGTCTTCACCAGGTTGAGCCAGTCGCGCTTGGGCTTCTGGTTGCTTGAAGTGAGCACCTCCACGGAGTCGCCGCTATGCAGTTCTTGTCTCAGAGGGACATTCTTCCCGTTGATGCGGGCGCCGATGCATTGGTTGCCGATGCGTGAGTGGATGGTATAGGCAAAGTCGAGCACTGTGGCGCCCTTGGGGAACTTGAACAAGTCGCCTCTTGGGGTGAACACGAAGACCTCGTCCTCGTACAAGTCCATCTTGAACTCGTCCATCACCTGCATGTCGTCTTTCGCCTCCAGGGCAGTGCGGATGTTGTTGAGCCATTCGTCCAGTCCGGATTCCCCCTTGATACCTTTATATCTCCAGTGGGCGGCCAGACCACGCTCGGCAATCTCGTCCATGCGCTCCGTACGAATCTGCACTTCCACCCATTTCTGTTCCGGTCCGAGCACCGTGATGTGAAGACTCTCATATCCGTTGGATTTCGGCACCGAGAGCCAGTCGCGAAGGCGCTTGGGGTTGGGCTGATACATATCTGTGATGATGGAATACACCTGCCAGCATTGCATCTTTTCCTTTTCGAGTGGGGAGTCGAGGATGATTCGGATGGCGAAGAGGTCATAGATACCCTCAAAGCCACACTTCTGCTTCTTCATCTTTTGCCAGATGGAGTGGATGCTCTTGGTGCGTCCCTTCATATGGAATTTCAATCCTGCCTCTTCCAACTTCTTCTGAATAGGGCCGATGAAACGCTCGATATAAGCGTCGCGTGCCGCCTTGGTGGCATTGAGTTTCTCCTTGATCATGTAGTAAGCGTCATGCTCAAGGTATTTCAAACTCAAGTCTTCCAATTCGCTCTTCAGTTTGTAGAGACCCAACTTGTGGGCCAAGGGAGCATAGAGATAGGATGCCTCCTGGCTCACCTCCCGTTTTGCCTCTGTCTGCTGTGTGTCCCGGATGTGGCGCATCAGGTTCACGCGGTCGGCAATCATGATGAGGATCACCCGCATGTCCTCCGCGAAAGAAAGCAGGAGGTTGCGGAAGTTCTCGCTCTCGATGACAGGATTCTTCTTATAAAGTTCGTGGATTCGGATGAGTCCGTTGATGATATGCGAGACGCCGATGCCATATTGCGCTTCCACTTGCTCCGTGGTGGCAATGCCGCTTGCGACGATGACATAGAGGATGACGGCCAAGACACCGTCGCGCTTGATTCCTATCTCATCGACCGCAAGTTTGGCTGTTTCAAAGGCCATGAGCAGCGGGTTGAGACCGAACACGTCGCGTTGCATCTTGCCAGACCGCAATGCTTCCATGAGTTGTTGTCTCAACTTCTCCTCGTCACCGGGCTTGATAGAAGATCCGATGGTGGTTTTCAGACTTTCGGCAAGAGAGGCTAAAAGCTTTCTCTCTTCGGCTGTGAATGTGAGTTTTTCTTCCATATCCGTGTCCTTCCCTTGGTTAATCGATGGTGTTTGTGATAAAATTCCGTTGCAAAGGTACATATTTTTGTCAAATAATTCGTTATTCTCGTGGAAGTATTGTATTTTTGTGGGGTGAAAGTGATGATTGGAGCACAAAATAAGCGAGAATGCCCCGCTCTTTCTCGCCTTTGTCTGAGCACTTTCATGCAATGTGGAACAACAAACCTAATAATATATAAATATGTTGACACAAGAAGACCTTAAACAGATTGCCGAGAAAGGCATATCTGAAGCGCAAATTGAAAAACAACTGGAGGACTTCAAGACGGGTTTCCCATTCCTGCGCTTGCAAGGACCTGCCGCTGTAGGTAATGGCATCATGGCACCTGACAAACAGGCTCGTGAGCAGTATGCCAAGGTGTGGAACGACTATAAGGGTGAAGGACATCGCGTGGTCAAGTTCGTGCCCGCTTCGGGTGCGGCAAGCCGTATGTTCAAGAATCTTTTCGCATTCCTCAATGCCCCATACGATGTGCCTACGACAGACTTTGAAAAACAGTTTTTTGACAACATCAAGAAATTCGCTTTCCGTGAGGCTCTTTGCAAGAAGTGCCGGGAAAATGAGGGCAAGAACATCAAGACCTTGCTTGCGGAAGGAGAATATAAGGCGATCGTAGCCAACCTTCTTGAGCCAAAGGGACTGAACTATGGTCAGTTGCCAAAGGGACTTCTTCAGTTCCATGAATATGACGACAGCGTGCGCACACCGATGGAGGAGCATCTCGTTGAGGCTGCTCTTTACGCTTCGACGAATGGCGAGGCACACATCCACTTCACCGTCAGCCACGAGCATCTTGACTTGTTCAAGAAGATGGTCGAGGAGAAGGAGGGTGTCTATGAGGCCCAGTACAACTGCCATTTCGATGTGACCTTCTCGGAGCAGAAACCTTCTACCGACACCATAGCTGCCAATCCCGACAACACGCCATTCCGCACGGAAGACGGCAAACTGTTGTTCCGTCCGGGCGGTCACGGCGCATTGATTGAAAACTTGAACGAAATTGATGCAGATGTGGTGTTTATCAAGAACATAGACAATGTGGTGCCCGACCGCTTGAAGCCGGAAACCGTAGAGTATAAGAATCTTCTTGCAGGCATCCTTGTCAGCTTGCAGCAGCGGGCATTCGCCTACTTGCGCAAGTTGGATACCGGTAAATATTCCCATGAGGATCTTGAAGAGATTATCCGCTTTGTCCAGCGCGATTTGTGCTGCCGCAAGGAGGATATCAAGGAGTTGGAGGATGCCGACTTGGTCATCTATCTCCACAAGAAGCTCAACCGCCCAATGCGTGTTTGCGGTGTGGTAAAGAATGTGGGTGAGCCTGGTGGCGGTCCGTTCCTTACCTATAATTCAGACGGAACCGTGAGCCTTCAGATTCTTGAGAGCAGCCAGATAGACAAGCACAACGAGGCTTATGTGAAAATGTTTACCGAGGGAACCCACTTTAATCCGGTGGATTTGGTGTGCGCTTTCAAGGACTATAAAGGCAACGCTTTTGACCTGCCCGAATATGTGGACAAGACCACAGGCTTCATCAGCAGCAAGAGCAAGAACGGTCGTGAACTCAAGGCGCTTGAACTTCCTGGCTTGTGGAATGGCGCAATGAGCGACTGGAACACCGTCTTTGTTGAGGTGCCACTCTCTACCTTCAATCCGGTGAAGACTGTCAACGATTTGCTTCGTCCTCAGCACCAGAAGTAAGACGTCAAATGTGTAAGATAAATTGAAATGCGGATGAGATCTTCGGAGCTTGTTCGCATTTTTTTAGTGTTACGCGCGCGTACACAATAAAGTTTTCACCAATTATCATACATACCTACATGAATCTCTCGAACCCCCAGTGTTTATGCGGAGTTTGACAATGTAGGTAGGACTAAAAATCATACATAAATCATACATAAACCTACATGAACCTACATAAAACGGCTCTTTCTATCGTCGTTTTTGCTATTTTAGCATGATTTAAAATCTTGTCTATTAAAGCAGTGGCCTTTTCAAGAAGGTGTCTACTATTATCGTTGGATAAAATGGATAGTGTCTACTTTTTTAGTTTATAAGGTTTAAGACTGAGTGGAGTCTAATCAAGAAAAGTCAAACGGGCAGTTAACAGATGGTACAAGGCGCTGGGCAATGGATGCCCACGCGGTGTTCACCCGATGCCCAAGCCTTTGGGCAACTGTTGCCCAGGCTTCCGGACCATTCTTGGGCAACTCGTATAGAGGGCTTGTTCCTAATGGTTTTGACTCCTTTTAAAGGGAGTATTATGTGTGGAACAATGTAGGTTCATGTATGATTTATGTATGATTTTTAGCCCTACCTACATGGTCAAACTCCGCATAAACACTGGGTTTTCGGTGAATTCATGTAGGTATGTATGATAATTAGCGGAAATTTCTTGCGTATGCGCGTGAAATAAGGGGAGAAAGAACTTTTCTATGGATGCGGAATTGGGCCATGTTGAAGTCTCAGATAGAACGCTTTTGGGTTGATATACGACAATTGGAAAGGAAAGTTTAGGCAATGAAAGGAATTTTAGCAAATAAATTTGGATATTAAAATCTTTTATGTTAATTTTGCAGACAAAATAGGTATAAGCACATTTGAAACGGTATTTATTTATCATATTTTTAGGATTGACTCTTGTGTCTTGCGAGTTTAAGCTCAAGTCATTTGAGGGCGATGGTGACGAAGGCCACTTTGAAGTGAAGCGTTACGATCGCTTGGAATGCCGTTATCTGACAACAGGCGATTTCTCGGCGCTGCAACAGATGAACATTGATTATCCTATGGAAACCCGTACGCTGATAGAGAAGATGACCCGCATCGGTTCGATTGACGATCCGTCTATCAGCAGAAAATTCCTTAACTTCTACCAAGATTCAACGCTTCAGGCGCTGATTGCGGATATCGGGGCGGAATATGCCAATATGGACGACCTTAACAAGCAGTTTGACAAGGCTTTCAACTATTTGGCAACGGAGATTCCCCATTTCCAAAAACCGATGGTCTATGCTCAAATTGGAGCGCTCGACCAAAGCGTGGTTGTCGGCGACCAGACGATAGGCATTTCTCTTGATAAATATCTCGGTGTCAACTATCCGCTCTATCAGAAGTTCTATTCCTATAGTCAGCGCACTCAAATGACGCGGGAGTACATCGTGCCCGACTGTCTGAATTTTTACTTGTTGAGTCTCTATCCCATGAAGGACTTTGACAGTCGGCCGCAGATGGAAAAAGACCTTCATGTGGCTAAGGTAATGTGGGTGGCGAACAAGGCGCTCGGCAAGTGTTTTTGGAAGACTCCTTTTGTGAAAATGATTGACAATTATATGAAAACTCACGAGGATGTGAGCGTGGAAGAATTGCTGAAGAGCAATGACTATTCCGTCTTTAAATAATTGCCAACATATCATAAACCGCTCTTTGAATCTCACAAAGTTTCTTAAATATAGGTTTTAAGAAACTTTTTTAATATAATTTAGTCTGTTATTTTAGTCTATCCTTATTAGAATTTGTACTTTTGCGGATAGAATAAAATAGACGTTTTATATTAAGTATAAATATAGATTAAGTTATGGCTGAAGCTATTGACATCCGCGAGCTGAACATGCGGATAGAACAACAGAGTGGTTTCGTTACCAACCTTACAGCTGGTATGGACCGTGTGATTGTGGGACAGAAACATTTGGTGGATTCACTTCTCATCGGATTGTTGAGTGATGGACATATCCTTTTGGAGGGCGTTCCTGGATTGGCCAAAACATTAGCCATCAAGACATTGTCCCAATTGATTGATTCTAAATATTCAAGAATACAGTTTACTCCTGATCTTCTGCCTGCCGATGTGATCGGTACGCTTATTTATTCACAGAAGGACGAGTCTTTCCATGTGAAGAAAGGCCCTGTTTTCGCCAATTTCGTCTTGGCGGATGAGATTAACCGTGCGCCTGCCAAGGTTCAGAGCGCTTTGCTCGAGGCCATGCAGGAACATCAGGTGACTATCGGTGACCAGACCTTCCAACTGCCCAATCCGTTCCTTGTGATGGCTACTCAGAACCCAGTGGAGCAGGAGGGTACCTATCAGTTGCCGGAAGCTCAGGTAGACCGTTTCATGTTGAAAGTCATTATCAGTTATCCTACTCTTGAGGAAGAGAAGCTTATCATCAGAGAGAATCTTGCCGGAAAGATGCCGGAAGTGAAACCTGTGGTGACAGCCGACGAAATCCTCAAGGCTCGTGAGATTGTGAGAGAGGTGTACATCGACGAGAAGATTGAGCAATATATTGCTGACCTCGTGTTTGCCACACGCTATCCGGAAAAGTATGGTTTGTCAGAGCTGAAGGACATGATTACCTTCGGTGGAAGTCCCCGTGCGAGCATCAACCTTGCCAAGGCTTCCCGTGCCTATGCTTTCATCCGTCGCCGTGGCTATGTGGTGCCCGAGGATGTCCGTGCTGTGGCCCATGATGTGCTTCGCCACCGTGTAGGACTGTCCTATGAGGCAGAGGCCAGCAATGTCTCCAGCGAGGAGATTGTCAGCACCATCATCAATAAGGTGGAAGTGCCTTGATGGACGAAGTCGAATATCGTTCTTGATCAAAAAGAAAGATTCGCATCTTTTTCAATTGAATAATGGATACATCAGAAATTCTTAAGAAAGTAAGGAAGATAGAGATTAAGACTCGCGGATTGAGTTCCAATATCTTCGCTGGCCAATATCATTCGGCTTTCAAGGGCCGTGGTATGGCTTTCGCCGAAGTGAGGGAATATCAATTCGGGGATGATGTGCGCGATATCGATTGGAATGTGACCGCCCGCTTCCACCGCCCCTATGTCAAGGTGTTTGAGGAAGAGCGTGAGCTGACCGTGATGTTGCTCATCGATGTCTCCGGCTCGCTCGATTTCGGAACGCAAAAGCAGATGAAACGCGAGATGGAGACCGAGATTGCCGCCACCATCGCCTTCAGTGCGATACAGAACAACGACAAGATAGGCGTTATCTTTTTTTCTGACCGTATCGAGAAATACATTCCGCCGAAGAAAGGCCGTAAACACATCCTTTATATTATCCGCGAAATGCTCGACTTCAAACCTCAGAGCAAACGCACGGATATCAAGATGGGCGTGGAGTTCTTGACGCAAGTGATGAAGCGCCGCTGCACGGCTTTCCTGCTGAGCGATTTCTATACCCGCCAGGATTTCCAGCGTCCTCTGCTCATCTGCAACGAAAAGCATGATGTGGTGGCGGTGCAGATTTATGATCCACGGGCCAAGGAACTTCCCGACGTGGGCTTGATCAAGGTTCGCGATGCAGAGACCGACCATGAAATGTATATCGATACAAGCTCTTCAAAGTTGCGCCGGATGCACAAGGCTTATTGGCTGCAACGCCAAGACGAGCTGAAGAAAACATTTGCCCGTTGCAAGGTCGACAATATCACTGTCGCCACCAATGAAGACTACGTGAAAGCCCTCATGATGCTATTCTCCATGAGGAGTCAGGCGTAGAACAAAAATGAAAGAAAAACTTATGTTGAGACGATTGACCATATGGATTCTGTTGATGTTGGGTGGCTTGGCTGCTCAGGCACAAGTGCAGGTAGAGTCGACCATCGACTCCATCTCCATCCTTGTGGGACAACAGGCCCATCTCGTTTTGAGCGTGACAGCTCCCAAGAATGCCCGTCTTCAGATGCCGAGATACAAGGCACAACAGATGTTGACTCCCGGTGTGGAAGTGATAGACGACCACCAGGCGGACACGTCGGAGGTTGACAACAACCTTGTCAAGGTGACCCGACGCTACACGTTGACCTCCTTTGACCAGCGACTTTACTATTTGCCCCCGATGACAGTCAAGGTGAATGGCAAGCCGTATAAGAGCCGCAGTTTGGCCCTCAAGGTTCTCACGGTGGATGTAGACACGTTGCATCTTAACAAGTTCTATCCTCCCAAAGATGTTCAGGACAATCCGTTCGACTGGAACGAATGGAGCCCGATTTTCTACTTGAGCATACTGCTTGTTCTTGTCTTGTTGGCAGCCTATTATCTGTATCTGCGCATGAAGGACAACAAACCTATCCTCCTGCCAGTGAAGATCGTCAACCGCCTGTTGCCTCACCAGAAGGCCATGAAGGAGATAGAGGAACTGAAGGCCGACCGCACGGCAACGACGGAAAATGTCAAGGAATATTATACAAAACTCACAGATACCCTGCGTAAGTATATAGAAGAGCGCTTCGGATTCAACGCAATGGAGATGACCAGCTCCGAGATTATCCAGCGTCTGCGTGGGGAGCAAGACCAGCAGAAGATTGACGAGTTGAAGATGCTGTTTGAGACGGCAGACCTCGTGAAGTTTGCCAAGTACTCGACACTGATTAATGAGAACGATCTCAATCTTGTCAATGCGGTCAACTTCATCAATTCGACCAAACTGGACAAACCACCGGTGGAAGAGCCAGCCGCTCCGAAGCTGTCGGAGAAGGATTTGCGCTCGATGCGGTCACGCAAGGCGCTGAAGGTTTCTGTCATCTGTATGGTCTGTGGCGCTGCTGCCATCTTGGCCTATGTCATTTGGCAGATATGGCAACTGTTGATGTGATAAGGTCATGGGTATATGATTCTTTAGATTAAAACATTAGAACAATGGAATTTGCAAACAAAGAATATTTCCTGCTTCTTCTCTTGTTGATACCATATTTATTATGGTACATGCTCTACCGCAAAAAATCGGAGCCAACACTCAGAATGAGCGATACTTTTGCTTATCGCTATGCCCCCAAGAGCTGGAGGGTCAGACTGTTGGGGCTTCCGGGATTGTTGCGTGCCTTCACTTTTGTGATGATTGTCTTTGTCCTGGCCCGTCCTCAGACCCACAACGCTTGGGATGAACGGTCGGTCGAAGGCATCGACATCATGTTGGCGATGGACGTGTCGACCAGTATGCTGGCGGAAGACTTGAAGCCAAACCGTATGGAGGCTGCCAAGGATGTGGCTGCGGAGTTCATTGCCGACCGCCCCAACGATAACATCGGATTGACCATTTTTGCAGGAGAGGCTTTTACGCAATGTCCAATGACTGTAGACCATGCTTCACTGCTCAATCTGTTGCATGGTGTGCGTACCGACATCGCTGCCCGAGGATTGATTTCTGATGGAACGGCTGTCGGCATGGGATTGGCCAACGCTGTAGGCCGTCTCAAGAATTCGAAAGCCAAGAGCAAGGTGGTCATTCTGCTCACCGATGGAAGTAACAACATGGGCGACATCTCGCCGATGACGGCGGCACAGATAGCACGAAGCCTTGGTATCAGAGTCTATACCATCGGTGTGGGCACGAACAAGGTGGCTCCCTATCCTGTGACGGTAGGCAATACCACTCAGTATGTCAATATTCCGGTGGAGATCGACACCCAGACCTTGAGCGATATTGCCCGCACAACAGACGGAAATTTCTATCGTGCCACGAACAACAAGCAACTCAAACAGATATACAAGGACATCGACAAACTCGAGAAATCGAAACTCAATGTCAAGAAGTTCAGCAAGCGCTATGACCATTTCCAGCCATTCGCGATTGCTGCCATCCTGTCGTTGTTGCTTGAACTGCTGCTTCGCATAACCGTGTTGCGCAGATTACCTTAAAAGATTATTGTCATGCTTAGATTTGAAGACCCTATATATTTCTGGTTTCTGCTGCTGATTCCTCTCTTGGCGGTGATACGCTTCATGGGGATGATGGGGAAGAAACGTAAACTGAGAAAGTTCGGCGATCCCAAGTTGCTGAAACAGTTGATGCCCGACGTGTCCAAATATCGGCCGAGCGTCAAATTCTGGTTGCTGGAAGCAGCTCTCGCTCTTCTCATCGTGATGATGGCCCGTCCACAGATGGGAACCAAAATCAGCAATGAGAAGCGCCAGGGCATCGAGACGATTATCGCTCTCGACATCAGTAATTCGATGCTTGCCGAAGATGTGGCTCCATCGCGACTCGACAAGAGCAAGATGATGATAGAGAATCTTGTGGACCATTTCACGAATGACAAGATAGGACTCGTTGTCTTCGCTGGCGATGCTTATGTGCAGTTGCCTATCACGAGCGACTATGTGTCGGCCAAGATGTTTCTCCAAAACACCGACCCGTCGCTGATTGCCAGTCAAGGCACGGACATAGCCCAAGCCATACGTCTGTCCATGAACAGTTTTACCCAAGATAATAAGGTGGGCAAAGCCATTATTCTCATCACCGATGGTGAGGACCATCAGGGCGGTGCGGAAGAGGCAGCCAAGGAAGCCAAGGCAAAGGGCATCAAGGTGTTCATCCTGGGTATTGGTTCCACCAAAGGCGCCCCGATCCCCATGGGAAATGGCGATTATCTCAAAGACAGACAAGGACAGACGGTCATGACCGCCGTGAATGAGGATATGTGTAAGAGTGTGGCTGCGGCTGGCAGCGGAATGTATATCCATGTGGACAATACCTCTGATGCCGAAAAAGCACTTGACAATGAAATAGCCAAGATGCAGAAGGGCGACCTCAGCAGTGTCGTTTACAGCGACTACGACGAGCAGTTCCAGGCTTTCGCCATCTTAGCTTTGGTCTTGCTGGTGGTGGAGATTCTGATTCTTGACCGCAAGAACGCAGTGACGATGCGGATGAACTTGTTCAAACGCAACAAAACGAAATAGAGATTATTTGCAGATGATGAAATATAGATTCTTTTATATATTTATATTGCTGGTGATGTCGGTTCTCAATGTCTCCGCACAGGCTGACCGCCAGTTCATACGTGAGGGCAATCGCCTTTATCGTCAGCAAAACTATGTGAAGGCAGAAACGGAATACCGCAAGGCGCTTTCGCAGAACAGCCGTAACACCCAGGCCATGTACAACTTGGGATGCGCCTTGATGATGCAAAAGAAAGACTCGCTGGGCATCAAATGGTTGGAGCAGGCTGCACGGGAAGAGAAGATACCGCTCCGCCGTGCCAAGGCTTTCCACAATATGGGCGTCATCTGCCAGGGACACCAACTCTTTGCCGAAGCGATAGAGGCCTACAAGTCTTCCCTTCGACTGAACCCGACAGACGACGAAACACGCTACAATCTGGTGCTCTGCCAGCGTCAGTTGAAGAACAACCCCCAGAAGAACAAGCAGAACAAAAATCAAAAGGACAAAAACAAGCAGAACAAGGATAAGCAAAAGCAGCAACAGAATAAGCAAAACGACCAAAAGGACAAGAAAGACCAGCAGAAACAGCCTCAGCCCAAAGAGCAAATGAGCAAGGATAATGCTGAACAGTTGCTCAATGCTGCCATGCAAGAAGAGCAGGCTACCCAACAAAGATTGAAGCAGGCGATGCGACAACCGCGTGCTAAAAATTTGGAAAAGAATTGGTGATAGACAATCATTGTAGACTACATAAACAGATTGATTTGAAATGAAGAAGAATTTGCTATTATTATATTTGCTTGCCTGGTTGACTACGGGAATCTATGCACAGACCTTGCGCGTCAGTGCTCCGAAAACTGTGGAAGTGGGCGAACAATTCAGATTGCAGTATACGGTCAACACTGACAATGCACGTGAATTTCGTGTGAACGGCATTCCGGATGCTTTGGAAGTGCTGTTCGGTCCAAGCACCTCGTCGCAGTCGAGTTGGCAGATGGTCAATGGACACACCAGCAGTTCCTCTTCCATCACCTATACCTATCTGTTGTGTGCCAACAAGAAAGGTAGCTACACCATTCCTGCAGCTCATGTGAAGGTGGGCGGCAAGGTCGTTTCATCGCAACCTGTGCATATCACGGTCAGCGGAAACGCTGCAAGAGCTCAACAAAATGGTGGCGGAAGAAGTCAAGCGGTTCCGCAGCATCAAATGCGTGCGGCAGGATCTGCCATCTCTGCCAACGACCTGTTCATCAAGGTGAGCGCCAACAAGACGACGGTGCATGAGCAAGAACCAGTGCTCCTTACTTACAAGGTGTATACGCTGGTAGACCTTACCCAATTGGAGGGCAAGATGCCGGATCTTACAGGTTTCCACTCCCAGGAAGTGAAACTGCCTCAACAGAAAAGTTTCCATTTCGAATCCTTGAACGGTCGCAACTATCGTTGTGTGACGTGGAGTCAGTATGTGATGTATCCACAGATGACCGGAAAACTGGAAATTCCAAGCATTACGTTCAAGGGAATTGTCGTTCAGGAGAACAGAAGTGTCGATCCGTTTGAGGCATTCTTCAATGGCGGTTCCGGTTACGTGGAAGTGAAGAAGAACATTGTGGCACCAGGACTTTCTGTCAATGTGCTGCCATTGCCCCAGCATCCGGCAGGATTCTCCGGTGGTGTGGGTAAATTCAATATCTCGGCACAAATCAACAAGACAGAGGTGACAACAGGTAACCCAATCAATCTGCGTGTGGTTGTAGGTGGTATTGGCAACCTTAAGCTCATCAAGCAACCGGTGGTGAATTTCCCCAAGGGCTTTGACAAGTATGACGCAAAGGTGACCGACAAGACAAAGTTGACCGCCAATGGTGTGGAGGGCAACATGATATACGACTATCTTGCGGTGCCCAATAATCAAGGTAAATATGAGATTCCTCCCATTGAGTTCACCTATTATGATACAAGTGCCAATGCTTACAAGACCATCAAGACTCAGGCTTTTGCGTTGAATGTGGAGCAGGGTAGTGGCCGTCGTTCTGCCGTGGACGAGTTCGGTGACAATGCCGACAAGGATATTCATCCGATCAAGCAGGGCAAGGTCAAGATGCGCGACGCCAATGATTTCTTCTTTGGCAGTGTCGGCTATTTCGTGACCTTAGTGCTGCTGCTCGTCATCTTTGTTGCCCTTCTTACACTCTTCCGTCGCCGTGCCGTTGAGCATGCCAATATCGGAAAGATGCGTGGAAAGAAAGCCAACAAGATTGCCCGTAAACGTCTGAAGAAAGCTGCCGAATTGTTGGCCAAAGACCGTCAGGGAGAATTCTATGACGAGGTGCTTCGCGCTTTGTGGGGATATGTCGGCGACAAACTCAATATGCATGTCGAAGACTTGTCCCGAGACAACGTGAGCGAGAAATTGGCAGAGAAGGGTGTGGACGAAGACACGATAAAGATGTTTATCACTGCCCTTGATGAATGCGAATTCGAGCGCTATGCTCCAGGTGATGCTCAGGGCAATATGAGCAAGACTTTCGCCATGGCGATAGATGCTATCATGAAAATTGAAGATGCAATGAAAACAAAGAAAGCGACAAGTCATGTCGCTCACATGATCCTGCTGATCATGATGGTGTTTGTGTCTGTATCAGCCAATGCCATCACAAAGGCTAATGCCGACAATGAATATCTCAAGGGAAATTACCAGCAAGCAATCAAGGACTATGAAGATATCCTGAAAGGGGGAAAGGTGAATGCCGACATCTATTATAATCTCGGCAATGCCTACTATCGGATGGACAACATCACCCATGCTGTCCTCAACTATGAGCGTGCACTCCAGCTCTCTCCTGGCGACAAAGACATCCGCTTCAACTTGCAGATGGCGCGTTCGAAGACCATTGACAAGATTGCACCCGAATCAGAGATGTTTTTTGTCACATGGTACCGTTCGTTGGTCAGCTTTACAAGTGTCGACGGGTGGGCATATACCTCATTAGTTTGCCTCATCGCCTCTTTGGTGTTGCTGTTGCTCTATCTTTTTGCTTCACCGGTAGCCTTGCGGAAACTGGGCTTTTATGGTGGCATGGTGACCGTTGTGCTCTTCTTGCTCTCGACGCTTTCTGCATTCCAACAGAAGATACAATTTGACAATCGGTGTGGAGCCATTGTCATAGCCCCCTCAGTGACGGTCAAGTCTACGCCACAGCAGGCAGGCAAGGATGTTTTTACCATTCACGAAGGAACGAAAGTCACGATAACGGACAATACCATGCATGACTGGCGTGGCATAAAGTTGGATGATGGACGTGAAGGATGGATACAGACAAGCAGAATAGAAATAATCTGATATGATGTTGTTGAGTGATTTGGGAGTCTTGCAGTTCTTCAATAGCAGTAGCTCCCTGTCTTATGACAATTTTGCGCAAGTGCTGACAAATGGGCTTACATGGATACCTCTTTATCTTGCGCTCCTTTATCTGGTTATCAAGAATAATGAAACGATGACGCAGATAAGTCTTGCTATTGGTTGCGTGCTTC
>JBNMIE010000060.1:0-15097 GCA_050873125.1 Prevotella sp. | reverse complement strand
GATTAGTGTATCCCCTTGACAAACTGTGAACGTTCGTTATATAAAACAATTAGGCAAAGAACAAATCTTAAATTTATTTATAAAACTTAAAATTTTAAATTATGGCAACTACAAAAAAAGCAAGCCCAGCTAAGAAAAGCCAGGGCTTCCAGGGAGTAAGAGCAGCATTTTGGGTCATCGTTGTATGCTTCATTATCGCTATTTGCATCTTCAACTTCGTACTCGGTAATCCAGAAAACTTCGCTAACGGTACAACTGAAGGCGCACCTCTCAACATCGCAGGTACAATCTTCAAGGGTGGTATGGTCGTTCCAGTGATCCACACTCTCTTGTTGAGCGTTATCGCATTGAGCATCGAGCGTATCCTCGCTCTCCGCACCGCTTTCGGTAAGGGCTCTCTGACAAAGTTCGTTCAGAACATCAAGGCAGCTCTCAACGCAAAGGATTTCGACAAGGCACAGCAGCTCTGCGACAAGCAGCGTGGTTCTGTAGCTAACGTGGTTTCTGCATCTCTCCGTGCTTACAAGGAAATGGAAGCAACACAGGGTGTAAAGAAGAGCCAGAAGGTAGCTAAGATCCAGCAGGCTCACGAGGAGGCTACTCAGCTCGAAATGCCTACTCTGCAGATGAACCTTCCTATCATCGCAACTATCGTTACCCTCGGTACTCTTACCGGTCTTCTCGGTACTGTAACTGGTATGATCAAGTCCTTCCAGGCTTTGGCTGCTGGTGGTGGTGGTGACTCACTCGCACTTTCTACAGGTATTTCTGAGGCCTTGATCAACACCGCATTCGGTATTTTGACATCTTGGTGTGCAGTTATCTCTTATAACTACTTCACAAACAAGATCGACAAGTTGACATACGCCCTCGATGAGGTTGGTTACTCTATCGCTCAGACATACGAAGCCAATCACGCAGAAGAAGCTTAATTTTTGCTAACCCTCTAAAATTTTATCACTATGGGTAAAGTAAAAATTAAGAAACAGGCGGTCTGGATCGATATGACTCCTATGTCGGACGTCATGGTGCTCCTTCTGACCTTCTTCATGTTGACATCTACGTTCGTGAAGAATGAGCCAGTCAAGGTGAACACACCTGGTTCGGTATCGGAAATCAAAGTTCCAGAGAATAACGTGTTGAGTATTCTTGTCGACAAGCAAGGCAAGATATTCTTGAATATGGACAAGCCGGGCGATATGGAAACTGTCCTTGAGAGTATGGCAGACCAGTATGGTATCTCCCTCTCTTCGAAGCAGATCGCAACCGCCCGTAAGGCTAATGGAATCGGCGTTCCTATGAACGATATCGAGCAGCTCTTGAATCTCAAGGAGACTGATATCAACGATTTCCAGAAAGACAAGGGTATTCCTACCGACAGTGTTGAAGGTAAGATGAGCGAGTTCCAACTTTGGGTTAAGGCAGTACGCGACAACCTTTCCAATGGCAGCGACACAAAGATTGCCATCAAGGCTGACGAGAACACTCCTTACAAAGTCATTAAGAAACTGATGTCTGAACTTCAGGATATGAACGAGAACCGTTACTACCTGATCACATCGTATAAAAAGGTGGAGGACTAAAGAATGAAAAAGAAAGAAAGCAAACAAAAGAAGATAGACGTTCGCGTCGACTTCACCCCTATGGTGGATATGATGATGCTTCTTATCACATTCTTCATGCTCTGTACCTCTCTGAGCAAGCCTCAGACGATGAACTTGACCATGCCAAGTAACGATAAGAACGTTTCTGATGATGACAAGACCGCAACCAAGGCATCTCAGACTATCACAATCTATGTGGCAGCCAACAACAGAATCTTCCACGTTGACGGTATTCCTAACTATAGCGATCCTTCTTGCCTGAAAGAGACAACATGGGGCGCTAAGGGTATCCGCAAGGTGCTGATTGACCATGTTACTGAAGAGGGTATCAACCCTGTAGGTATCATCATGAATGCCAAGGCAAAACTTGATAAGGACAGAGCTGATCATCCTGACAAATATACGGATGACACTTATAACAAGGCTTTGGACCAGATCAAGAGTGGTGTTGTTGATGGACAGAAGATTCCTACCATGACCATCATCATCAAGGCTACTGACAACTCTACGTATAAGAACCTTGTTGATGCTCTTGATGAAATGCAGATTTGCAGTGTTGGTAAATTCGTTGTTGACAAACTTAATCCAGACGACAAGGCTTTGCTCGACAAACGTGGCATTAAGTAAGTCGATTAACAATTAAAAAAGAAAGACAATGGCAAAAATAGATTTGGTATCTAACGAATGGACTGACCTTATCTTTCAGGGTAAGAATCAGGCCTACGGCGCTTACAAACTCCGCAAGGGTACTTCTAAGCGTAACGTGATGTCTATCGTCATCATGGCCATAGCTGCATTGATTGGATTCGCTGCTATTCTCCTCAAGAATGCGTATGAGGCAAGCCAGAAGGCTAAATTCGAACAAGTTGTCGAAGCCACTACCATTAAGGAGGTGAAGAAGAAAGCGGAAGTCAAGAGAAAGGCTCCAGTAAAGGTTGAACAAGAACAAAAGGTTGAGAAAGTAAAGTCTTCTATCAAGTTTACAGCTCCTGTCATCAAGAAGGATAGCGAGGTGAAACCAGAGGAGGAGATGAAATCTCAGGAAGACTTGAACAAGACTTCTACTTCTATCGGTGCCTTCGATGTGAAGGGTAACGATGAGGCTGCAGGTGTTGTGCTTCAGGCAAAGCAGGAAATTGCACAGCCTGAGCCACCAAAGCACGAGGAAGTTGAGAACAAGGTCTTCACGACTGTAGAGCAGATGCCTTCATTCCCAGGTGGTGATGCCGCCTTGATGAACTGGCTCCGCAACAATGTGCGTTACCCAGCTGTTGCTGAGGAAAACGGCATCCAAGGTCGTGTGGTTGTTTCGTTCGTGGTTGAGAGAAATGGTAGCATCACTGACGTACAGGTCGTAAAGAGTGTTGACCCATCTCTTGACAAGGAAGCAGCTCGTGTTGTTAAGTCAATGCCTAACTGGGTTCCAGGTAAGCAGAATGGTTCTGCAGTGCGCGTGAAATACAACGTGCCTGTGACATTTAGATTAGCACAATAATATTTGTATGAAACACTTATCTAACATTTTAGTTGGATTAACATTTACTGCAGTAGGTTTGGCGGCTTGTGCCGACAAACCTACAAGCGGTAGAACTGATACTTATTCGTCAGGAGCAATTACTTTTGCTTCTGACGAAAGTTTTAGTCCTATCATTGAGGAAGAGCGCCAAGTTTTCGAGGCATCGTATCCTCAGGCAAAGGTTACTCCTTTGTATATCAATGAGATTGACGGAATGAACAAGTTGCTCAAGGATAGTAGCATCTGTTTGCTCATCACATCTCGTAACTATACGGCTAAGGAAAAGCAATATCTAAAAGATAGTAAATTCTTGCCGGTGTCCATTCCGATTGCTTATGATGGCTTGGCGCTTATCATCAACAACCAAAATCAAGATTCTTGTATCGCTGCCAAGGATGTAAAGGCAATCTTGCGTGGTGAGATCAAGAAATGGAATCAACTCAATCCCAAATCTACTTTGGGAGACATTCAAGTGGTATTCGATAACAAGAAATCGAGTACGATACAATATTGTGTAGACTCATTGCTTAATGGTCAGCACATCACAAGCGACAATATTCAAGCTGTGAATAAGAGTAAGGATGTGATTGACTATGTACAAAAAACTCCGAATGCCATCGGCATTATCGGCAGCAATTGGCTCAATGACCAGCGTGATTCTACCAATACAACTTTCAAGAAGAACATTCGCGTAATGTCGGTCAGCAAGTTGGATAAGGCTACGGATATGAACAGCTGGAAACCTTATCAAGCCTATCTCTATGATGGTCGCTATCCGTTCATTCGCACAATATACGCATTGTTAAATGATCCTATAAACGGACTTCCTTGGGGATTCGCTCATTTTTTGGAATCTCCTAAAGGACAGCTCATTATCTTTAAGTCAGGTCTTCTTCCTTACCGGGGTGATATCAATGTAAGGTCTGTTAACGTAGATGATGAGTAACTTTTAATCTTTAAGTTCGTCTTATAGAAAACAGTACAAACGTAAACTTAATACGCTGAATTATGAAAACGATTAAATATTTATTGGCCGGAGCGTTGATGACAGGATTCTGCGCTCCCTCTATGGCACAGGACGTAAAGTCTCAAGTTGATGCCATCACTAAAGCAATAGTAGAAAACAAGTCAAATCCTGACGCTGTCAAGAATCAGGTCAAGGAATTCTATAAGGTCAACAAGAAGAGTGCTGAGGCATTGGTTGGTCTTGGTCGCGCTTATCTTGACATTAAGGATACGCTCAATGCAGACAAGTATGCTGACGAAGCTATCAAGAAAGACAAGAAGTATGGCGCAGGCTATATCTTGAAGGGTGATATTGAGGCTTTCAAGGATAATGGTGGTGCAGCTGCTGGTTGGTATCAGCAGGCTATGTATTGGGATCCAAAGAATCCTCAAGGCTATATCAAATATGCCTATGTCTACCGTGTGAGCAGCCCAACTGAAGCTGTGTCTACTCTTGAGAAGCTGCGCACTATCGATCCTTCTTATCCCGTAGATGCTGTTGCCGGTCACTTCTATTATGAGGCTAATGACTTTGGCAAGGCCATTGAAAACTTTGGCAAGGCTGACTTGAACAAGCTTGATGGCTCTCAGTTGACAGAATTTGCTATGTCCGCATACTTCGCACAGAATTATGACAAGGCTGTGGAAGTTGCTGCAAACGGTACACAGAGATTCCCTCGCATGGCAGGTCTGAACCGTATCGCTTTCTACAGCTATACAGACAAGAAGGACTATGACAATGCTTTGGCTTATGCTGATAAGCTCTTCAATCAGTCGGATAGTGCTAAATTCACTGCTTTGGACTATACCTATGAGGGTTATGCTTATAATGGCAAGAAAGACTACGAGAATGCCATTGTTGCTTTCAAGAAAGCTTTGGAGATGAATCCTAATCGTGCTGACGTGATGCAGCAGTTGGCAAGCGCTTATTCTGCTAAATCAGACTATGCAAATGCTGCAGAAATGTATAAAAAATACCTGTCTGCCAAGAAAGATGCTTCAGCTAACGACTACGCTGGTCTTGCAACTATCTATCGTAATCAGGCAGCTGAGACTCATCAGACTCAGGAGCAGCGTGAAGAGGCTGTGAAGAATGCAGATCAGGCTTATGCAGACTTGGCTAAAAAATTCCCAGATGCAGAAGACTATGCAGAATTCATGAGAGCTCGTCTGAGTGCAGCTATGGATGCAGATTCAAAGAAGGGTCTTGCTAAACCTCACTATGAGAGATTGGCTCAGATTATCGAGGGTCATATCGACAATCTTACAAATGTAGACAAGGCTCGTATCCTCGAGGCTTACCACTATTTGGCTTACTACTATTATTCTCATGACAATGTGGCTACCGCTAAGAGCATTGCAGAGAAAATCTTGAAGGTGGACGCTGAAGATACTGTAGCTAAACAGATTTTGAACGCTAAGTAAAGCTTACGCAATATCCAATAGAGAGGGATGGAATAAATTTCCATCCCTTTTCTTTTTATGTACAAGGCAAAAAATAAGGTGACTACTATTGGTAGTCACCTTTATTTCTTTGTCTTGACTTTTAATGATTAGCCCAAAGAGATTGCTTCGTTAGGACAAACATCAGCGCAAGTACCGCACTCTGTGCACTCATCTGGGTTGATAGAATACTTCTCATCTCCTGCAGAGATAGCGCCTGAAGGACATTCATCGATGCAAGTACCGCAAGCGATACAATCATTACCAATTACGTAAGCCATATTAATTAAATTTTTATTGTTAATAATGTTTTTGTAGTGTCTCTGTATAATTACTTTTGACGATGCAAAGATAATAAATTAATTTTATATACCTATATTTAGGTATGTATTTTTGCATATTTTATATTAACCTTTCATTGTTATGGATACAATAAGGCCAAAGGATTTGCGTTATCAAATATATGAAACGTTTATTTACCATATTTCTTGTGCAGTTGATGTGCTGTAGTATGTTCGCTCAAGAGAGGACTGTTGAGAACCGTCCTTATACGGACTTGCGTCCGTTTCATTTTGGCGTGCTTGTCGGCACGCATCTTCAAGACCTTGAGTTGATGAATGTCGGACCACAGACAATTACAGAGGAGGATGGTACAACCAGTGTTGCCAATATTACGTGTGACCAGGATCGTTGGGACCCAGGATTCACGGTTGGCGTTTTGGGCGAGTTTCGGTTGAGCACACATTTCCAGTTCCGTGTGGCACCCGCTCTTTATTTTGGTACACGCCATATCACGTTTCACAATTTCGGAGTGCTTGATGCGAATAATCAACCAACGGAGGAGACCCAGGAAATGAAGACTGTTTACATATCTTCCGCCTTTGATTTGATTTTTTCGGCTCCACGCTTTAATAATCATCGTCCCTACCTGATGGCTGGTATCAATCCGATGATTAACCTCTCAGGTAGGGACAATGATTTGTTGAAGCTGAAAAAATATGATGCGTTTTTGGAATTAGGACTGGGTTGCGATTTCTATTTACCGTTCTTCAAGCTGCGTCCTGAACTGAAGTTCATGTATAGCTTGACGAATAGCCTTGACAGCAAGCATGTGTCAAAGTTGAAGAATCCTAATCTCGCATATGGAATGTCTGCCAATGAATCCCGAAGTAAGATCATTGCTTTGACCTTTTATTTCGAGTGATTGACTTCGACTTTTATTTGTTCTTGTTGAAATCGAGTGTCAGTTTGCCGACATAGATAGCGTTTTTGCCATTTTGGTCAATAGGAATCTCCTTACCGTCAAGGTTCTTCACATAGACCAGTTCTTTCAGAAAAGAATGGGAATGTCCACCGAGCACGACATCAATGCCTCGAGTGTTGGCTACAAGCCTATTGTCGTCATCTCCCCCGATATTCCAGCCCAAATGGGAAATGCAAATTACAACATCGCATTTCTTGCTTTTCAAGATGTTTACCATTTGCTGAGCACAGACTACAGGGTCAAGATATTTCACTCCTTGACAGTTCTTGGCGAAAACCAATCCATCGAGCTTGGGGTCTACTGCAAAGAGACCAATCTTAAGCCCATTGCGTTTAAGGATTGTATATGGTTTCACGATACCCTGAAGAACAGTTCCCGTGAAGTCGTAATTGGCACAGAGGATAGGGAATTTAGCTTTCTTGAATAACCGCGCCATGTTTTCCATGCCGAAATCAAACTCATGGTTGCCAATGGTTGACGCGTCGTACTTCATTTCGTTCATCAAGCCGATTTCCACATCCCCCTTGAACAAAGTGTAGTATGGTGACCCTTGTGAGAAATCTCCACTGTCGATAAGCAGTAACTTTGGATTATTTTTTCTTTCCTCTTTGATCATTGTCGCTCTACGGATGAATCCACCGCGATTCGCTTTTGTTGTGTCTGCAAGATTCGGATTGAGTGGCATCACACAACTGTGTGTGTCGTTGGTGTGCAGGATAACAAGCTGCTTGTCTTGTGCGTTGAGTGTAAGGATGGTTAGACATGCGAACACCACTGAAAATATTCTCTTATACATAATTCCCTATTTTTAATCTTTTACGACAATTCTTCCCTCTATTTTGCTGCTTACAGCTTCTCCAGCTTTTGCTTTGTCACGGAAATAATCCATGATGACAAACATCACGTTGTTGCTTTTCTCCTGTGGCGAAACTAAGTTCGTGCCACTCTTGAACGCTTCCATCTTGTCATTTCCTTGGGCCACATAATCAATGGTTACGACACGATAATTGGCTTTGGGGTCAATGGTTTTTCCATTGAGCTTTGCACTTAACAGTTGTCCGTCCTTAGTGATGACCAGTTCCACACCATGGCTCACGGCCTCTCCGCCAATGCGGGCAATTTGTTGGAACAGTTCGGTCACCTTTTCTCCGGAGAGTGTGATGAAGCAGATCTTGTTCTCGAATGGTGCCACATCGAGAATGTCGCCATAGGTAACCTTGCCTTTACTGATAGCAGCGCGCATACCACCGATGTTATAAACACCGAAATCAGGTGTCTCACCATAAGCCTTGCTTTTCCACATCAGAATATCTGCCAACAAATTGGAAAGCTTACTTTCCGGTCTGTGTGCTGTCATGGATTCTGCAGCAGTGCCCATGACGGGTCCCATCATACTGTCCACCTTATGTTTATAGGGCGCAATGAATTTTGTTGCAGCCATGTCAGGATGAGCATCATAACGTTGGTCAATCAATATTCTCGATTTCGAAACATTACTTAACCCATAACTCGCTTTCTTGGAAGAAGAGCATGATGTCGCAGCGGCAAGAATCACCGTGGCGACACCACCCCATAATACATGTTTTATTCCCATACTTGTAATACTATTGAATGTGTGTCAATTTGTTTTGCAAAGTTACACATATTCACAGACAAAACCTTGCATTTCGTGAAATATTGCAATTTGATGCATGGTGAGGTACCACAAACGAAGAATAACGATTCAAATGTTTGTTTCTATTATCTGTCTATCCACTCCCTCAACTGCACCGACTTTTCTTTGCTTACAATGATGTCCACGTTAGGATAATCCTTCAACTTGACAGACAATCGGTAGTTGAAGGAGAAGTTGAGACGTTCAATGCTGTCTATACCGATGATGTATTGGCGGTTGGCACGGAAAAACTTTGCAGGGTCGAGCTGCTCTTCAATGTCGTTGAGAGGAAGGTTGAGAGCCATAGAACGGCCATTGTGGAGATAGGCTCGCGTGATGCCGTTCTCGGTAACGATATGGTTAATGTCATTCACATTGAGCACTGTGTAGCCATCGCCTGCTTGTACAAGAAAATGCTCACGGTAGGTGGCGGGTTTCTGTAAACCGAGCGAATCGAGAAGGGCGGAATAGTTGGGCAGGGCATTTGTCGTTAGCTTTTTCGCCTTGCTGACAGCCTCCTCCAATTCGGCAAGCACGATGGGCTTTTGCAGATAGGCTATACCATTGCTTCGGAAAGCTTCAAGGGCATACTCATTGTATGCCGTGGTGAAGATGACGGGTGATGAAGGTGATGTTTGTAGAAAAGCGTCGAACACGTCGCCGTCGTCCAGTCGGATATCGGCAAAGATGATGTCGTAGATGTTGGCGGGGGCGGACAGTATCTCTGCAGTCTCTGCGACACTGGTCACCGGCCCATTGATGCAGAAGCTACAGTCTATGTTTTGAAGCAGTCGCTTGAGTCGCATGAAACTACGCTCTTCGTCTTCAATGATTAGAATGTTCATGGATGTTTCTTGTCGTTTATTATTGGAAGTTTCACAATGAATTCTTTTCCTTCTTCTATTATGGGGCGTAATCCCAGCAAGGCATAGCGTTCCTTGAGGTTCTTCAGCCCAATGCGTGTTGTAGTGGGCGACTTGCCTGTGAGTGGTACGATGGAGTTCTTCACGGCTATGTAGTCGCCGTCGCGGTAGACGCTTATGGTGAGCGGCTTGCGTGAGGAGTGGCTGTTGTGTTTCACGGCGTTTTCCACAAGCGTTTGCACCGACATGGGGAGAATAAGTGTTGAGTCCAGCTCCAGTTTTGGGTCAATATCGAATATGAAATGTCCGGGATGGCGAATGTCGAGCAAGTCGCAGTAGTCGTGCAGGAATGTCATCTCGCTTGCCACCGCCACCGTCTCGCGGTTGAGTTGGTTGATGATGTAGCGGTAGATGGCTGAGAACTTGATGGTGAACGTCTCGGCAAGTTCCTGGTCATCACTGATAAGTTCAGTGAGCGTACTGAGGCTGTTGAATACAAAGTGCGGGTCGAGTTGCAGCTTCAGTAATTCTTTCTGCATTTCTACGTTGTGGTGGTTCTGCTGGATGATGACGGAACTGTAGTAGAGGCAGAGATAGATGATGGTGAGGAGTGTGGCGATGGTAGTGAACACGTATATTCTGTCCCAAAAGAACTCGTCGTTGCCGTGATAGATGCTGTTCATCACGCTCTCGAAAGCAATGGCTATCATCACGTTGGCAACTAGCATCGCCCCACTGTGCATGAAGAACAGCGTGAACGACTGGTGCTTGCAGAGGAACAGTCGTCGTATGAGATTTGACACTACGAGCGACACAAGCACGTATAGGGCGCAGTAGATGAAGTCGAAGATGTAGTCGGTGGCATTGTACTGGTACTCTGCCGCTACCTTGTCATCTGTGGTGAGCCACCACAGTAGGAAGTTGAGTGCAAAGGCGGTGCATGATATTATTCCCCAGTTTTGCAGGAAATGCTTAGTCTCTTTACTTATCATTATTTTTTATGTAACAGTTCTGTCAGTTGGCTAAGTTACGGATATTTCCCGAGTCTGTGAAATAAAAATAGGGTGAAACGTGCAGAATCGCTAATGAAACATGAGAAATGGAGATTGTGATGGTTCAGATGCCATTTTGTCGGGTTGAGTGAGATTGTGGAATGGTTAGACAATCTTTTGTCGTAATTTTGCAGATTATTGATTGAATACTTTAATATGACAGGATATATGAACTTACGAATTCTTTCCGTCTTGCTCCTTTCCTCCATCCTTTTTGTAGGTTGCAAGGACAAGACGGCTTCCGTTTCCGGACAGCAGCGTGGCGCTCAGTTTAAAACGATGGTCGTTAAACCTTCCGACACAGAAGTGTCCCAACTTTATTCCGCAACGATACAAGGTCGCCAAGACATAGAGATACGGCCGCAAGTACAAGGCAAGATAGTATCGGTGCTGGTAAAGGAAGGCGATGAGGTGAAGCGTGGACAGACTCTGTTCACCATTGATCCGGTGCCGTTCCGCACCGCTTTGGTTCAAGCCACAGCTCAAGTGAGTGCGGCTCGCGCCACGGCATCCACAGCACGACTCAATTACGAGAGCACCAAACGGTTGTTTGAGAGCAAGGTGGTGTCACGCCATGAACTGCAGACGGCCTACAATAGCATGCTTGATGCACAGGCACAAGTGAAGTTGGCCAGTGCGGCAGAGGCCAGTGCTCGCAACAATCTATCTTATACGGTTGTGAAGAGTCCATCCAATGGAGTTGTCGGAACTTTGCCTTTCCGTCAGGGGGCCTTGGTCGGTCCCGAGACGGCACAAGCGCTCACCACCATCTCTGACAATTCGGAGATGTATGTTTATTTCTCGATGGATGAGAACCAGTTGCTTGGCATCCTTCGCAAATATGGATCTACTGCCAATGCTTTGCAAAAGATGGATGGTGTTGAGCTGATGCTCAGTGATGGAGGCTTGTACAACCAGAAAGGGCGAGTAGCCAGCATCAGTGGTGTCATCAACCGCACGACGGGCAGTGTGCAACTTCGTGCCGATTTTCCCAATCCTGACCGACTGCTTCATAGTGGAGCTTTTGGCAACATATTGATGAAGAACAAATTCAAGCATGTCATCATTATTCCCCAATCGGCCACTGTCACGATGCAGGACAAACTGATTGTCTATCGCGTGGTGAAAGGGAAGGCCGTCTCTACTCAGATTACGGTCAGCCCCTACAATGATGGCCGCACCTATATTGTGCAGGATGGTCTAAGTTCAGGTGACGAGATTGTGGCTGATGGAGCGGGAATGGTACAAGACGGTATGAGTATAAAATAGACAACAAATGAGAAACAATATCTTTATCAAGCGTCCCGCCATGGCCATCTCGGTGTCCATCGTCATGCTGGTGGCGGGTATCATATCGCTGTTTACGCTCCCTGTGGAACAATATCCCGATATTGCTCCACCGACCATTTATGTCAGTACCGAGTATACGGGAGCCGACGCAGATGCCGTGATGCAGAGTGTTGTCATGCCGTTGGAGGAGGCGATCAATGGTGTGGAGAACATGATCTACATGACATCCAATGCCGGCAATGATGGTTCGGCATGGATACAAGTGTTCTTCAAGCAAGGCACCGATCCCGACATCGCCGCCGTCAACGTGCAGAATCGTGTGGCGAAAGCTCAGGGACTGCTTCCTGCTGAGGTTACCCGAGTGGGTGTGAGCACGGAGAAACGCCAAAACAGTTTCTTGAAGATTGCCGGTCTTACGTGCACCAATGGTAAGTATGATGAGAACTTCATCTCCAACTATCTTGAGATAAACGTTTTCCCACAGTTGAAACGTGTGGAGGGCGTGGGCGACGTTCAAGCCTACAGCAGCACCTATGCCTTGCGTGTATGGCTCAAGCCCGATGTGATGGCACAATATGGCTTGGAGCCGGAAGACGTGAACGATGCCATCAATCGACAGAGTTTTGTGGCGGCTGTGGGATCATTGGGAGAGCAGAGCAAGAACTCTTTTCAGTATACCATTAAATATAAAGGACGCTATGCCGATGTGAAACAGTTTGAGGACATTGTGCTCAAAACGGACAACAATGGTGATGTGCTCCGCTTGAAGGATGTCGCTCGGGTGGAACTTGGCGCCACGGCCTACAATTTCCGCGGCATTATCGACGGAAAACCTGGTGTCAACTTCATGGTCTATCCTGTTGCCGGCGTCAATATGACTGAGGTAAACCGCAATATCAATCATTTGCTCGACAACATCAGTCAAGAACTGCCTGAGGGGTTAAAGTTTGTCACATTCATGGATACCAATGACTTCCTCTTCGAGTCCATCCACGAGGTGGTGGAGACGCTTGTCATAGCCATCCTTCTCGTTATCCTTGTAGTCTATTTCTTCTTACAGGATTTCAAGAGCACGCTCATCCCGTCGCTCTCCATCATAGTGTCACTTGTGGGCACATTCGCCTGTCTGAAGATAGCGGGCTTCTCAATCAATATTCTCACACTTTTTGCTCTTGTGCTTGCCATCGGAACCGTAGTGGACGATGCCATTGTCGTGGTTGAGGCAGTGCAGTCGAAGTTTGATGCCGGCTATAAGTCGCCTTATAAGGCAACGCGTGATGCTATGGGTGATGTGACAATGGCTGTCATTTCTTGCACCTTGGTTTTCATGGCCGTGTTCATCCCTGTGACATTCATGGGCGGCACGGCAGGTGTGTTCTACACCCAGTTTGGTGTCACCATGGCAACGGCTGTTGGTCTGTCGATGCTCAGTGCCTTGACGCTTTGTCCTGCCTTGTGCGCCTTGCTCATGCGTCCCGCTTCTGGCACAAAGAGCGCCAAGAGTTTCAATGGAAGAGTGAAGGCGGCTTACAACATCACTTACAATGCGTTGCTTTCCAAATACAAGCGTGGGGTGATGTGGTTCTTCCGCCGTCGTTGGATAGCTTGGACAGGTCTTGGACTGGCTGTCGTCTTGTTTGCCTTTCTCATCACCACCACCCGCACCGGACTTGTACCGCAAGAGGACAAGGGATTCATCCAGATGTTTGTTTCCGCCTCGCCGGGTACATCCATGGAAGAGATGGGGAAGATTATGGAACGTGTGGAGGAAGTTGTCAACAAACAGTCGGAAGTGGCGAGCTATGCCCGCATTGATGGATTTGGGGGTGGCACAGGTTCTTGTTATGGCTCCCTCTTCATCACACTTAAGAAATGGGGAGACCGCCGTGGCGACGAACACAGCATTACCTCTGTCATAGAACGTCTGCAAGCAGAGACCGCCAATATCAAGGAGGCTCAAGTGTTCTGTATGGAGGATGCCATGATTCCGGGCTATGGCGAGGGCAATGCCATAGACCTCAATCTGCAGGATCGCACAGGTGGCGATTCCAAGGTGTTTTATGATAATGTGCAGCGTTTCCTAATGAAACTCAACGAGCGCCCCGAGATAGCGATGGCCTACTCTTCCTATAGCATCAACTTCCCGCAATATGATGTCGAGGTGGATGCGGCGAAATGTGAAAGGGCAGGACTGTCCTCACAGCGTGTGCTCACGGTGTTGGGCGAATATACCGGTGGTACCTATGTCAGCAACTTCAATAAGTTTGGCAAGGTCTATCGTGTCATGTCGCAGGCATCGCCCGAGTACCGTCTTGACGAGTTTTCCCTCAACCGCATGTTCATCCGTACCAGCGACGGCATGGCACCGATAAGCCAGTTTGCCACTCTGCACAAGGTCGTGGGAGCAGAAGGTGCAACCCGCTTCAACCTTTATAGCTCGATCGCAGCTAATGTCGATGTTGCCGCAGGCTACTCTTCGGGTGAGGCGATGAATGCCATTAAAGAGGTGGCTGCCGAGACCTTGCCCAATGGCTATTCCTATGAATATGGTGGCATCGCCCGTGAGGAGGCAGAGCAGGGTGGGGCATCAGCTGTGGTGGTCTATGGCTTGTGCATCATGCTCATATATCTCATCCTCGTGTGTCTCTACGAGAGCTTCCTTGTGCCGTTGGCGGTCATCCTTTCCGTGCCGTTCGGTTTGATGGGCAGTTTCCTCTTTGCCCGACTTTTTGGGTTGGAGAACAATATCTATCTCCAGACGGGTGTCATCATGCTCATCGGTCTCTTGTCCAAGACCGCCATTCTGATTACTGAGTTTGCGTCAGATCGCCGTCGCAAGGGAATGGGCATTGTGGAGGCTGCCTATAGCGCGGCGGTAGCCCGGTTCCGTCCTATTTTGATGACCGTCATGACGATGGTGATTGGCATGCTTCCGCTGATGTTCGCTTCAGGAGCGGGTGCTCATGGCAACAATGCGTTGGGTACAGGTGTGGTTGGCGGCCTTTTGGTCGGTACGCTTGCCCTCGTGTTCATCGTCCCGGTGCTTTTCATCGTATTCCAATATTTGCAGGAGAAGTACATCCGCGGTCCCAAGCATGAAGACCTTGATGTGCAGACCGTTGCGGAGCATGAACGCTATATTCAGGAAAATGAGGATTAAAAAGATGATTTATTTACTGTAAGACAAACTGTATACACTGTTGCGTTGGGGTGCGTGAGGCATCCCAACGCTTTTCTTGAAATAGGGTTCCAGTGTGTCCTGCGGTTGGGGATGGGGCTTGTTTAGACGACTATTTAGGCTAAATGGTTGAGAAAAAGCGAAATAAATTTGCTGCGTCAGAAGAAAAGTAGTAACTTTGCACCCGCTTTTCGGCGTAACCTATGATGGGAAGAAGAGTTGCCCGTT
>JBNMIE010000059.1:0-15195 GCA_050873125.1 Prevotella sp. | reverse complement strand
GGGATATACCCTTCAAGTTTCCGTTGCATCCGCCCAAGAAAGAGACGCTCTGAATCACATTGTTGTCGTCGACAGTCAGGTCGATAAGTCGGCTGCACGTGCCCTTAGTCTGATAAACCAAATGCTTCATATTGTTTTTGAGTTTGTTGTTTGTCGTGCAAAATTAATGAATATCGGCGAGAAAACGCGCCTGTTACTGAATATTTATTCCTCCGTTTCCTCTATTTCTCACATAATCTGACTAACTTTGCATGGATTATCAATACAACATTAGCATTATGGCCAAGAAGGAATATGTTCAGGCAAACAAGAACTGGCTCGTAGCCAAGTCGCAGGAAGAGGGAGTAAAGCCTCTGGATCGTGGCATATATTATAAGGTGGTGGCTGAAGGCAAAAACGACGGAAAGCATCCCACACGCCGCAGCATCGTGGCCGCCCACTACACAGGATGGACCATCAACGGAAAGAAATTTGACTCAAGCCGTGGCGGAGCGCCCATCGCTTTCCGCCTCTCCGACCTCATCGAGGGATGGATTGTCGCCACGCAAAAGATGTGTGTGGGAGACAAATGGGAGGTATATCTGCCTGCCGAAATGGGCTACGGCAAATATTCGCAACCGGGAATTCCGGGCGGTTCCACGCTCATCTTCGAGATAGAACTGCTGGGCATCGGATAAAGATATTCTCACTTGAGAAAACCTACTTGCCCCTTTGTCAATCGTTAGTGTGCCATTAACGAGGCGTTAATGTGCCACTAACAAAATTTTCACCGCGGTGAAAATTCGATTAGTCCGCCACTAATCCACAAGTACTCACTTTGAGGGTTCGTGCTAATCGCCTCTACGCTATCACGGAGTATGCCTATTGGAAAGTTTTGTGGGCAAAGAAGAAAAAACGAGAAAGTGCGCCTCCCAATTGAGAAGCGCACTTTCTGTTTTTCTTTTTAGCGAATTAGAACTTCACGATAGCTCCGAACTGGATGTTGTTGGCATCCAAATCGAGACCGAAGGATGAAGAGTCTGAGCCGTGCTCTGGGCTACAACCTCTATAGCCGAGGAAGCCGAGCTTTGTGATGAGGCTGAACTTGTCGCTCAAGTTGAGAGCTACACCTGGCTTGATACCGATTTCGAAATTATCAATATTCACCTTATTTATACGGCCATAGCCTACAGTACCCTCCATGAACACGTCGAAGAGCTTGGAGCTTACGAAGTTGTAGCGAACATAAGGAGCCACTGTGTACATTGTCTGGTTGCCTACTTCTACGAGGGAGCAAGGGCTACCCTTCTGCAAGCCGAACTCCAAACCTACAGACCACTGCTTGTTGAACTGGTAGCCAATCTCAGGCAAGAACTTGTAGGCAATCTTGCTGTCACCACCATCAATCTTGTTACTTGAGATACCCATGGTACCTCCGACGTACACTTGTGCGCTTGCACAAAGTGAAACGAGAGCCACTGCAAGGCTCATGAAAATCTTTTTCATTTTAGTTTATTTATTTATATTACTGAATTTAATAACCACGGCCGGACCGACGTCCCGCCGCTTCCAATTAGCGAGTGCAAAGATAAGCATACCGAAGACAAACCGCCAAATATTTTCCGCGCTTTTTGCAATACTGCCGTAAAATCTGTTAAAACTTTGGAAAAATGGACTAATATGGCTACTTTTGCACATTAAAAAACATTGACAGTTTTATGAAACCTATATTTATAGCTGGACCCTGCGTCATCGAATCGCCAGAACTGCTCGACACAGTAGCCGCCGAATTGGTAAGGCTCAACGACAAATATGGTATAGACATCATTTTCAAGGCTTCGTTTGACAAGGCCAACCGCACCTCCATCCACTCCTTCCGGGGACCCGGGTTGGAGAAAGGACTGCAGATGTTGGCAGACATCAAGAGCAAGTATGGCTTGCGACTGCTCACCGACATCCACGAGAGCTGCCAGGCGCAAGCTGCCGGCCAAGTGGTAGACGTGATTCAGATTCCCGCATTCCTTTGCCGACAGACCGACTTGCTGACCGCCGCAGCCCGCACGGGAAAGACCGTCAACATCAAGAAAGCCCAGTTTCTGAGTGGACAGGACATGAGATATCCGGTGGAGAAGGCGAAAGACACCGGCGCAAAAGACGTGTGGCTCACCGAGCGGGGCAACTGCTTCGGATACAACAACCTCGTGGTGGACTTCCGAAACATCCCCGATATGCTCGACATCGTGCCGACAGTCATTATGGACTGCACCCATAGCGTGCAGCGTCCTGGTGGCAGCAACGGAAAGACGGGCGGAGACCGGAGGTTCGTGCCCGCCATGGCATTGGCAGCCAAAGCTTTCGGCGCCACGGGCTATTTCTTTGAGGTGCATCCCAACCCGGACAAGGGACTGAGCGACGCCGCCAACATGCTGGAACTGGACAAGCTCGACAGCCTCATCGGAAAACTTTTGAAAGAATAAACAAGCAACCATCATGAACGAAATAGAACAGCGACTCAGCAACGTGAGGAAGTATGCCGCACAATGCCTGAAAGACGAGGCGCAAGCTGTAATGGACCTCATCCCCCAGTTGGACGAGAACTTCGACCTTGCCGTGCGCATGATTTTCGAATGCAAGGGCAAGGTCATCGTCACCGGTGTGGGCAAAAGCGGCAATGTGGGCGCAAAGATTGCCGCCACATTGTCGAGCACGGGAACGCCGGCTTTCTTCATCAATCCGCTCGACATGTACCATGGCGACCTCGGAGTGATGACGCCCGACGATGTGGTGCTGGCACTGAGCAACAGTGGACAGACCGACGAACTGCTGCGGTTTGTCCCCATGGTGCGCCACATGAACGTGCCCATCATCTCCATGAGCGGCAACCCAAAATCGCTCTTGGCCAAATATTCTGAGGCCCATATCACCGTCAGAGTGGAGAAGGAAGCCTGTCCACTCAACCTTGCTCCCACCAGCAGTACCACAGCCGCCCTGGCCATGGGCGACGCTTTGGCCATCGCCTTGATGGTGGTGCGCGATTTCAAGCCCAAGGATTTTGCACAATTCCATCCCGGCGGAGAACTGGGCAAGCGACTGCTGACCACAGCCGCCGATGTGATGAGGTCGGACGACCTGCCCATCATCCCCAAGGAAATGAACCTCGGCGAGGCCATCATCCATGTCAGCAAAGGAAAACTGGGACTTGGCGTGTCGCTTGAGAACGGACGCGTGGCAGGACTAATCACCGACGGAGACATCCGCCGCGCCATGGAAAAATGGCAAGCCGAATTCTTCAACAAGACCGTCAGCGACATCATGACCACTACTCCAAAGACCGTGCTCCCGGAGACTAAAATCACCCAAATACAACAAATCATGCACAAATACAAGATCCACACGGTGCTGGTTGTAGACAAGGAGCGCCACCTTTTGGGCGTGGTCGACCATTATTCTTGTATGATATAAACTCTTGAAGCGTCAGAGAAAGATTTATGCGTAATATGATCGTGACAATCATGTTGTCTTGCTGTACCGCAATGGCGGCACAAACAAGCGACTCGCTGATTGTCAACCAAATGCGTGCCGAGGGTGTGACATTCTCGCACGACAACAGTGTGACCCTGCTGATGAACGGCAAAGAGAAATTTGCCGACATGTTCAAAGCCATCCGCGAGGCACGATCCAGTGTTCATCTGGAATATTTCAACTTCCGCAACGACTCCATTGCCAATGCGCTGTTCGACCTTCTGGCTGAGAAAAGCCGGGAGGGCGTGGAAGTGCGCGCGCTGTTCGACGGGTTCGGCAACGATTCCAACAACCGTCCGCTGCGCAAGCGGCACTTGGAAGCACTGCGTCAGCGGGGCATCGAAATCTACGAGTTCGACCCCTTGCGCTTTCCCTGGCTCAACCATGTGTTCCACCGCGACCACCGCAAAATCGTGGTCATCGACGGGAAAGTCGCCTATACGGGCGGCATGAACGTGGCAGACTATTATATCAATGGTACGGAACAAGTGGGATCTTGGCGCGACATGCACTGCCGAATTGAGGGAGAAGAGGTGAACACCCTGCAGCATATTTTTCTGAAACTGTGGAAGAAAGTGACCAAACAAGACATCCATGGGGCACAATATTTCCGTGGATACCGCACACCAGACTATTTCTCCGGACTGAAGCCCGACACGACAGCCATGGCAGGAAGCAAGATGGTCGGCATCATCAACCGCGAGCCACGCACGTCCAACAAGATTATCCGCAAATTCTACATAGACGCCATCAACGACGCACAGGACAGCATACGGCTCGTCAACCCCTACCTCACGTTAAGCCACAACTTGAAAAAGGCGCTTCGCATGGCGGTGAAGCGAGGGGTGAAGGTGGACATCATGGTCTCTGTTCACAGCGACATTCCGCTCACACCGGACTGCGTGTTCTACAATGTTCACAAACTAATGAAAAAAGGGGTGAACATTTGGATGTATAAACCGGGATTCCATCACACGAAAATCATCATGGTCGACGGAAAGTTCTGCACGGTGGGCAGTGCTAACCTCAATTCCCGCAGTCTGCGGTTCGACTATGAGGAAAATGCCGTCATCATCGATCCTTGTACGACAAAAGAACTGAACGATATGTTTGAGCGCGACAAGCAGGATTCCTTCTTGCTCACACCTGAGCGATGGAAACAATTCCGCACCCCATGGAAGCGCTTCGTAGGATGGTTTGCCCATCTGCTCAGTCCTGTCCTTTAGAAGAATTAAAAAGGAGAAGACAGGGAGAAGACGAACAGAACAGAATAGTATAGTTCCACAAAAAGGATATAGACAGGTAGCACGTAAGCCACCTTTTGCAGTCCTCCGACACACGATTCATAGGCTCTTTCCAAGGTGTTGAAGGTTCCACTTGCCACCCCATACGACAAGGAAAGGATGATGAGCATGGCGGAAAGCATCGGCACAAAGCCCCGACTGAAACTGCTCGGGAACAAATGACCCGTGACACTCAGCAGGATGGCATGGGGCACGCAGGTAAGCAACACCGCGACCGCTATAAACACCACCAGTTCAAACACAACCAATCTCAATCCCAACATCTGACGGAACTGCAATTTTCCCCATACGCACAAGGTGCGACAGGCCTTCAGCAGTCCACTGCCTTCCAGTGTGCCATAGGCCATGGAAAGCAGCAACAGCCAAAGAGTCAAGGGTGAAGAGAGGTTGTCGACAAATGTGCCAAACAACCAACGCAATCCCCCAAACGACAGAATCGGCCTGAGTGGCAGTTGCGGTGCAGCCGCATTGACCACCCAGGTGACAAGTATCAGCACCACTTGAAGAACCAAGAGTGCTGCCGCCAAACGTGAGAAAAATCGGTTACTCTTCATCCGGCTCCAAGTTGTCTATATCAATCAAGTGCAGTTCCAGCGCACGGGTCACCAGTCTTGTCGCATTGACAGACATTTTTCCGTTTCCTTTCGGGAAGAGCAACTGCACGAGTTCGTTCTGTCTTTTCTCCAAGCTCTTCACTCCAAAAGGCATGCCACGAAGTCCCGCTATCTGCTCTTTCGTATAGCCCAAGGCAAGATGGCGCAGCAGACGCTCGTCATACTCGTCGATTTCGTAATGCACCTGGGCTTCCTGGCGCATCAGTTCCTTGTTCACGCTTTGTTTGAACCGCTCGACAATGCGCTCCAAAATGGGTTGGTTGAACACCAACCGCTTGCCGCTCATCACACTCTCCACATCACTGCGCGTGAGCATCTCGCCACTTTTGAGGATGATGCCGTCGGCACCAGCGTCAAGCACATCAACCCATAGTTTCTCATTAAGTATTTCTCCCGTGAAGATCAGTACCTTCAACTGGGGATGCAACTGCTTGGTCTGTCGGCAGATTTCCACACCGATGGTGGTGGAGCCACCCAGTCCAAGGTCAAGCAACAGAAGGTCTGGCAACTGCTGCTTGACAAGTTTCCAATAAGCCACCTCACTGTCGGCTGTTCCGATAATCTGTGCTTCGGGAATATCACTCTTAAGGATGCCCTCGGTTCCCTTGAGTTCCAAGGGCACATCTTCTACGATTATTACATTGAATTTATCCATAATTAAATGTGCATGCAAGTTTAACGATAAAATTAGTTCCGCCATCCATATCTGGCTCGGCAATGATTCCGCATGCCGGTTGGTTGGCACGCTCACCATTGTCTCGCACGATTTGACGGCATATCATGTAGGGTATGTTTTCTTTTATAGGGGCAAACAGGTTTTGACCAGCGCCATCAGCCAAGTTGACATGGTCAAGATTCAAATGGATGATGACATATCCATCCTTGCATTCCATCTGGCGGATGGTCATCTTCCCGCCCTTGTTCTGTCGTGAAAGCAGGGAGAAAAGTTCATGCAACAGCGACTTGTCGCCAAGGACAAACATGGATTGAGAGGCTTCCACTTCTCGCGGCAGCACGTCTGCCAAGGGTATGCGGGTGCAATCAGAATGAATTCCCGCAAGTTGGCTCATGGCTTGCTCCAGCAGCAACGTGTACAATTTCTTATAGTAGACCGCCATCTGCTGCACTGTCCCGAAGTCGGGTTTGTCAGTGTTGAGCAGGTTTTGGATGGTGGCAGGATAATACATCGTTTCATGCTTGAGCGTGCTCAATGTGTTGTCGAGGAGGTTGTTGGACACATACCATCTCCGGCTCTCATACTCCACCCTTTCCAATTCTGCTTGAGCCACCTTCAAGTCTTCTTCCTGTCCATTGAAATTCTCCAATGTCCGGCTGATAGTCTGCTTGATACTTTCCACGATGTCTGCCAATGGCCGGGGAAATTCCGATGTGTCAAGGGTCAAGATGGTGTTCAGCTGCGCCCTGTCATGCTTCTCAAGCATATCGTTGATGCCCCGCACCTTCTCCACATAAAAGCGGAAATAGAGCCGATGGCGGAAATAGAACAAGTAGTAGAGCGGGAAAACCGACAACAGAAGGATGATGAGCACAACCAATGCCACCCATTTGTTGTTCTCAGATTTCTTCATCTTGTCGCAATATTCTCCCAACGTTCTGTCAGCCGATTTCTCCTTGAACAGTTGGGTATAGGCTTTATTGTTGTAGGCATACAGCTCCATGTCATGCAAGGCAAGTGCCGCCACTGCCGTTTCGTTGCGGATTTCAAGAATGGTGGCGAAATTGAGCGGAAGCCCCTGATGGAGCCACACAATCTCCGCCGGCGTATGGGAAAGGCCCGCTATGCGCATCATCAAGTCGGTGCCGCTGGGGACAATCGTCAGATATGCCGCATTGAGATACTTGCGGCAGCTGTCAGCAAACTGCACACAGTCCTTGTACCGCGCCGTCAGATTGGCATGGTACGCACTGTCTGAATAGTTGGCGGCAACATCAAGATTCTCTTGAAGTCGCTTTTTTTGCTGAAGAGAAAGATGCAAATCGAGATGATGAACAGTCGGTGGAACATACAAAGCAGAATCTTGCAGTCCGTCCGCAGCCTGCAATTGCAAAGGCGCGGCAGTCAAGAGAAGAGCCAGCCATGCCACCATCCGCATAACGCCCTTGGGTAGACGGAAGAAGAATCGGCTCCCTTTGCCCACCACACTCTCTACGCCAATGGAACACACTTGGAAGAGTGCATTCATTTTCTTGTATTTCTCGATGATGCCCTTACAGTTCATCAAACCAAAGCCATGCGACTGCACTTGATCGAGAGCGCCGTCCTGATCGATAATTGACTTATGGTCAAAGATATGAGTGCATTGTGTTTCACTCATTCCGCAACCCGTATCTTTGACAGACAACTCCACATAGTCAGGACCTGATTGGGAATATATGGTAACAGTTCCATGCTCCGGAGTGAACTTTTTGGCATTGTCAGCCAAGGTGTTGAGCATAAAGAGCGTCAACACACGATCTGCCTTGACCACATCTGCAGAAGGTTCCACTTGGAGTTGGATGTTCTTCATGGAGAACGAGGTGGACTTTTCCTTCATATAATTGAACAACTCCTGCACAGGGAAGCTCTCTATTTTGAAGTTCAACTTGCCTTGCCTCAACTGAATCCATTGGGTCAGCATGATATTATAGTCACCTATTTGATGAGTGATTTCCTTGATGTATTCAAGTCGTTCTGCTCGAGCATCCTCAGATTCATCCCCCTTTTGCAGGCGACTTATTTCATGAATCATACGGTCTATGAACGGAAGAAGACTCATGGCGGTGAATATCTTAGCCCGTTGCTCCGCATTGACCACCTTATTCCGCTCCATTTCCACCATGGCTATGGCACGATGTTCTGACAAATTCTCTTGTCGTTCCTGAAGTTCGCCCTGTTCACTCTTAAAGGCCGTCAACCAATGTTCCAAGGGTTGACGCAACTTGCCCAATCTGTCATCGCGCTCATTTTTTGCACTGATATGATTGAGAACATACAGAGAGAAGCAGATGAGGCAAATCAGCACTATTACCGCTCCTATCATCAGATTGAGCTGCATCACGGAAGTTGACAGTTGTTCGGCACGCGACTCAAGATAGCGGTCTTGGCGCGTTTCCTCTTGTAAATCCAAATAAAGGTTGCGATTGTAGTCACTGTTGGGCTTGTCGTTCACCGCAGAGTATGCCACACTCAACTGCTCCCGAATGCTTGCCACCAATTCTGGAGCTTGGTCTATACCCTTTGTCTTCAGGGCATCGTTCAGGCAAATAAGGGAGGAATGGAAATCTCCAATGCGCTCATAACATTCGGCAAGTGTTCGATAGGCACCGGCTGTCTGATAGGTGTCGCCAAAAAGATTGAACAGTTCCATAGCCCGCTGGGCGAAATTACCCGCCACAAGAGAATCCGGCATGTGGTCTACATTGAAAGCGCTGATGGCCACGCGATTGTTCTGGAGCAACAAGGGGCCATAGTGTTCTTGCAACAGATGTTCGCTCATGGCCTGCAAGGCATTGGCACGCCAATATGGATAGCCGGAATAATCCGCCAAGTAATAGCAGCGAATCAAGTAGTTCATCTCCGCCTGGAAGATGGAATCTTGCGAACCTACAGTAATGACACCTCCAGAACCGACATCATAGAGATAGTTTAAATATTGTGCTGTATCTTTCTGTATCTCACCGCCTTCGTCTATCTCGCTGATAGCTGCGGCTGACTGTCGTTCCAAGCCCACATAGTAATAATATGCAGACGACGTGATGGCATATTCGCTACGGGCATAAATCATGTGCTTTTGATCGCGGTCATCGAGCGAGGAACGCTCTTCATCAATGCGCTTCAATCTGCGCATAGCCCGTTCGTTATAAGTATAAAAGTCTTTATTCTTCGACTCTCGTTGACACAGCCTCATCTTCAGCACATCGGCAATAAGCAATTCTATTTGGTTGTCGGTAACATTCACACTGTCCAATTGCCGCATGGCAAGCTGATAGTTCATCCGACAGATATTGGCAAAGGCCAAATTGTTATAGGCCTCAGCCTCCCCGTCATCGTATCCTTTGCTCTGAGCCAAAGCCTGTCGGGCATAGAGTTCTGTAGAGTCGAGATTGCGGTAATGATAATAATAGGAGAAATCGTTCAAACGGTCTACTTCCTTGCGGTTTGCCTGTGTGCAAGCCGACAACAGCAATATGGCGGCAATCAACAAGAAACAAAATGCCGCAATATTCGAAGATAGACAGAAAACGGATTTCTTCATCGGATAACGATATAAAGAAAAAGGTTGAGCATGAAACGCTCACGCCATAAATTTATAGCGAAGACATTTCATACCCAACCCGAAATTATAGCTAATTAAGCTCTTGCCTTAGCGATATAGCCGAGAGCCTCAACACACTTGTCGGTGATAGCCTTCCAGTTCTTGGCAGCTACAACATCCTTCGGGAAGAGCTTAGAGCCCATACCTACGCAGTATACGCCAGCCTTAATCCAAGAAGTAAGGTTCTCTTCGTCAGGAGAAACACCACCAGTAACCATCAGCTTAGACCATGGCATTGGAGCCATCAAGCCCTTCACAAGCTTAGGACCGAGCACATCGCCAGGGAAGATCTTGCACAGATCGCAACCTGCTTCCTGAGCAAAGCCAACCTCAGATACGCTACCGCAACCAGGTGTGTAAGCCACAAGACGACGGTTGCAGATCTTGGCAATCTCAGGGTTGAACAATGGACCTACTACGAAGCAGGCACCAAGCTGAAGATAAAGAGCGGCTGTGGCAGGATCTACTACAGAACCTACACCAAGAGCGAGCTCTGGACACTCCTTGGCAGCGAACTTAACCACTTCCTCGAATACCTCGTGAGCGAAATCGCCACGGTTAGTAAACTCGAAAGCACGAACACCACCATCATAGCAAGCCTTAACAACTTGCTTTGCTACTTCTGCATCCTTGTGATAGAATACAGGAACCATTCCTGTCTGACCAATCTTGTTCAGAACAGCAATCTTGTCAAATTTTGCCATTTCCTTATTATAATATAATCCTGAAATTATCTCTGTACACGACCAGAAGCATCGCCACCAGCCAATGTCTCAACCTCTGAAGCGTTCATCATGTTGAAGTCGCCAGGGATTGTGTGCTTCAATGCAGAAGCGGCAACAGCGAACTCGAGAGCCTTGCCCTGGTTGTCAGGCCATGTGAGCAAACCGTGGATAAGACCACCAGCGAAAGAGTCGCCACCACCTACACGGTCGATGATAGGCAGGATGTCGTAGTGCTTGCTCTGATAGAACTCCTTACCATCATAGATAAGAGCCTTCCAGCCGTTGTGCGAAGCGCTGAGTGACTCACGAAGTGTGGAAACCACATACTTGAAGCCAAACTCCTTCATCATACCCTTGAAGATGCCATAGTAGCCTTCTGCATCTGTCTTGCCACCAGTCACGTCAGCGTCTGGCTTGAAGCCGAGACAAAGCTGTGCGTCTTCCTCGTTGCCGATGCAAACGTCTACATATTTCATAAGAGGCTTCATGATGCTCTGAGCCTTCTCAGAAGTCCAAAGCTTCTTACGGAAGTTGAGGTCGCAGCTTACAGTTACGCCATGACGCTTTGCAGCCTCACAAGCGAGCTTTGTCAGTTCTGCAGCCTTGTCGCTGATAGCTGGAGTGATGCCGCTCCAGTGGAACCACTGTGCACCTTCCATGATAGCGTCAAAGTCAAAGTCAGAAGCGTCAGCCTCTGCGATTGCGCTATTAGCACGGTCGTAAACAACCTTTGAAGGACGCATAGAAGCACCAGACTCGAGGAAATAGATACCCAAACGGTCACCACCACGAGCGATGAAGTCTGTGTGTACACCAAACTTTCTGAGAGCGTTCACTGCGCACTGACCAATTTCGTGTGTAGGAACTTTAGAAACGAAGTATGCGTCGTGACCATAGTTAGCGCAGCTTACAGCCACGTTAGCCTCGCCACCACCATAACATACGTCAAAAACTTCACTCTGAACAAATCTCTTCTGACCAGGAGAAGAAAGGCGGAGCATAATCTCGCCCATTGTAACAACTTTAGCCATTCTTGATAATTTTTTGTTGCTTATAGATTAATCTATTTATTGTTTGCGAGCACAAAAATAGTACAATTTTCTTTAATACCGAAACAAAAAGCGGAAAAATTAGTGTTTCCGCCAAAATAATCCATTGTGTGTTCGCACAATTCAACCTTTTTGAGTATTTTTGCACAAAAATATATCAATATAACGTATCAACAAGCATGTCACAAAAAATACGCATCAAGGATATAGCAGAGAAAGCTGGCGTTTCTGTAGGCACCGTTGACCGCATCCTGCACCAGCGCCCCAACGTATCGCAGTCTGCCAGAGAAAAGGTGGAAAAAGTGCTGCAGGAAATCAATTATCAGCCCAACGTGTACGCCAGTGCATTGGCCTACAACAAATCCTACACCTTTTATTGTATCATCCCTAAGCACGAGTCAGAAGCTTATTGGGACGAGGTGGAGGAAGGTGCGATGAAAGCATGTGAGGTCAGACGCGACTTTCACATCGATGTGAAGATGATGTACTACAAGCGTTTCCACAACGACACATTTGAAGAACAATATACAAAATGTCTGGAAATGAACCCCGACGGTGTGGTCATCGTGCCAAGCGACATTGAGACCACCCGCAAATTTACCGACATTATGCATGACCGTGACATCCCTTTTGTCATGCTTGACTCGTATATGCCCGATCTTCATCCGCTCGCTTTCTACGGACAAGACTCTTTCTGCAGTGGTTATTTTGCGGCAAAGATGCTCATGCTCGTGGCTTTCCGGGAGAAAGAAATCATGCTGATGAAGCAGATGAAAGACGGCAAGGTGGCGAGCAAGCAGCAAGATAATAGAGAGGTGGGATTCCGCCACTACATGCACGACCACTTCCCTGAGGTGAAAATCACCGAGTTGGATCTGCCCCTTGAGGGAACCAAGAAAGAGTACGACCACATCATGGAAGACTACTTCTCACGCAATCCCCAGATTCACCATTGCGTGACGCTCAACTCCAAAGCCCACATCGTGGGTGACTTTCTGCTTCGCACCAACCGGAGAAATGTGCAAATCATGGGCTATGACGTGATGGAGAAGAATGCCGAGTGCCTACGGGAAGGAAGCATCTCGTTTCTCATCGCGCAGCATGCCTACATGCAAGGCTATTATTGCATCGAGGCACTCTTCCGTGCCATCGTGCTGAAAAAGAAAGTTACACCTATTAATTATATGCCTATCGAACTCCTCACCAAGGAGAACTTGGCATTCTATCGCAGAACACAAATTTAATCCAAGCTACAATATGAACAAATCATCATTCATCAAAATCAACCCTGCAGACTCAGTGGTTGTATGTCTTCGCCCGTTCAAGAAAGGCGAGACAATCGAAGTGGACGGCAAGCAAATCACCTTGCTCCAGGACACACCTGCCGGACACAAAGTGCTTATCGACGACGCTCCTGAGGGTAAAAATATCATCAAATACGGTTACCCTATCGGTCACGCCAAGAAAGACCTCAAGTCTGGAGAATGGGTGAACGAGAACAACCTCAAGACCAATCTCGCCGGTACGCTCTCCTACACATATAATCCTGTTGACGAACAGCTTAACATCAAAAACGACAACAGAACCTTCAATGGCTATGTGCGCAAAAACGGAGAAGTAGGTATCCGCAACGAAGTGTGGATTGTACCTACAGTCGGTTGCGTGAATGGCATTGCCGAGCGTTTGGCAAAGCGTTTGCGCAAAGAGACTGGATGCGAAGGCGTCGACTCTATCTATGCTTGGCACCACAACTACGGCTGTTCACAGCTCAGCGGTGACCATGAAAACACCCGCAAGGTGCTCCGCGACATCGTGTTTCACCCCAATGCAGGTGCTGTGCTCGTGTTGGGTCTTGGTTGCGAAAACAATCAGCCGGAGAAGTTTGAGGAGCTCTTGGGCGACTATGACAAGGACCGCATCAAATTCATGGTGGCACAGAAAGTTGAAGGCGACGAGATGGAAGAAGGTATGCGCATCCTCACCGACCTCTACAACAAGGCCAAGGAAGACAAGCGCACAGCTTGCCCATTGAGCAAACTGCGTGTCGGTTTGAAGTGTGGTGGTTCCGATGGATTCAGTGGCATCACCGCCAATCCGCTCGTAGGCGAGCTCTCAGACTATATCGTAGCACAGGGTGGCACAAGCGTGCTCACAGAGGTGCCAGAGATGTTTGGTGCAGAAACCATCCTGATGAACCGTTGCAAGACCAAGGAACTCTTCGACCAGACAGTGTCTCTCATCAACAATTTCAAGGAATACTTCCTCAGCCATGGTGAGCCTGTAGGTGAGAATCCATCTCCAGGCAACAAGGCTGGCGGTATCTCCACCCTTGAGGACAAGGCATTGGGTTGCACCCAGAAGTGTGGCCGTGCCCCTGTTAGCGGTGTGCTCGAATATGGTGACCGTCTGCAGACTGAAGGTCTGAACCTCCTCTCTGCCCCCGGAAACGACTTGGTAGCCTCCACAGCATTGGCTTCTGCCGGCTGTCAGATTGTGCTCTTCACTACAGGTCGCGGTACGCCATTCGGCACCTTCGTTCCTACGATGAAGATTTCCACCAACAGCAATCTCTACAACAACAAGCACAACTGGATCGACTTCAATGCCGGTGAATTGGTAGAAGGCACAGACATGAAAGACCTGGTGCCCAAGTTTGTTGACAAGATTATCGCTGTTGCCAACGGCGAGCACACCCGTAACGAGGAGAACGACTATCGCGAGATTGCCATCTTCAAGAATGGTGTGACCCTCTAAATAGATAAAAGATAACAAACGCTTCATATTGGCGGGCTCCACCATCAACGAGTCCGCCAATATTTTTAACATCATTTGCGAATGAAAGGATTGAAAGCCCTCAGCCCGCTGCTCTTGTTCGTGGTCTTATATTTGGCCACGTCAATCATCGCCGGCGACTTCTACAAGGTGCCCATCACCGTGGCGTTCTTGCTGTCAAGCATCTTTGGGGTGGCAATGCCCAACAAACTTCCACTCAAGCAGCGCATCGAAGCTTATAGTCGCGGTGCAGGTACTGGCGACTTGATGCTCATGTTATGGATCTTCATTCTTGCCGGAGCCTTCGCCGCCTCAGCCAAACAAATGGGAAGTATCGATGCCACCGTCAACTTGACGCTCCATATTCTCCCCTCCAACATGCTTCTGCCCGGACTGTTTTTGGCGGCATGTTTCATCTCGTTGAGTATCGGAACAAGCGTTGGCACCATCGTAGCCTTGACTCCTATTGCTGTGGGATTGGCACACTCTACGGGAGCCAACGTGGCCATGCTGACCGCCGTTGTGGTTGGCGGTTCTTTCTTTGGCGACAACCTTTCTTTCATTTCCGACACGACCGTTGTGGCCACCTCCACACAAGGATGCAAGATGAGCGACAAGTTCAGGGTCAACAGTTTCATTGCGGTTCCTGCCGCCCTCATCGTTCTGGCCATCTACATCTGCACTGCCACATCTATACAAGCCCCCTCGCATGTGCCCAATGTGGAATATCTGAAAGTCATCCCCTACATTGCCGTTCTTGTCATCGCTGTTCTTGGTGTCAACGTGATGGCCGTCCTCACGCTTGGACTGGCGCTCACCGGCATCATCGGCATCGCTGACGGCACCTACAATCTCTATTCTTGGTTTGGTGCCATGGGCAGTGGCATCCTCGGCATGAGCGAACTGATCATCAT
>JBNMIE010000058.1:0-15820 GCA_050873125.1 Prevotella sp. | reverse complement strand
CTGATGGACTATGGTTCGTATAATGGACCGAATGGATGCGGGGAATCGCCATGGACCTACACGAGCTATGAGCGCATGTATTGCGGATGGCTCACCCCCACTGAGCTGACCGACCCGACAACGGTCAAGAACATGAAACCGCTTCTCAACAGTCCCGAGGCTTATATCATCAAGAACAGCAGCAACGCAAACGACTATTATCTGTTGGAAAACAGACAGTTGGACGGATTCGACAAATATGGATATGGGCATGGCATGATGATTCTGCACGTGAGATTTGACAAGGAGGCCTGGGCCGAGAACGCCGTGAATTCCACCAGTGTACAGCGCATGACCATCGTCCCCGCCGACGGGAGTTTGGATGGTAAGAGTTCTTTTGTCTGGTCGCTTGACGGTGACCCTTATCCCGGCAAAAAGGGAACGACACAAGTCAGCATTCTCAACAAGCCCATCACGGAGATTGCGGAGAACAACGGCAACATTTCCTTCCTCTTCGACGGTGGCAAACCACTGCCCACTCCTGTGGCAACCACAACCAGCACCACTTCGGACGGATTCACCGCCTCATGGTCTGCCATCGAGGGCGCCACAAGCTACGAGGTGAGACTCATCGCTGACGACGGACAAGGTATGGACGCCGAGGATGCCTTGCTGTTGAAAGAAGACTTCGCCAAGTTCAGTGGCAGCAGCACTACAGACCGTTCTTCCAGTCTTGACGCCTTCACAGAAACACCCGGATGGACGGGTCAGAAAGTGTATGACGGTGGAGGAAGTGGCGCAAAGATTGGTAGTTCGAAGAGTACCGGCAACCTCACCACACCAACGCTCACCTCCCAGAGCGGTCAAGCCACTGTCAGCGTCACTCTTGCCGCCTACGGTACCGACAATCCGTCTATCGCCATCAAGGCAGGCGACACGCTGTTGAAACTGGTTTCCCCGACATCGACCCCAACGACCTTCACCTTCAGTGGAGCGGTGGACGAAAGTTTCAAGGTAGCCGTGATCGCCACCAAACAGCGTTTCTACATCTCCAGTCTGAAGGTGTATGACGGTGAGTTCACCGCCCAGGATTTGGTCAACAAGGCGCCCATGAGGAACAAGGCGAAGACAACCTATCAGACGGAGTCCACCTCTTATACCTTCACAGGCCTTGACGCCACCAACACCTATTCCTATCAGGTGAGAGCGCTCAGCGATGATGGTCAGAGTGCATGGTCGGCAGTAGTCCCCGTGACACTCTCGGGTCAGACAGGCATCAGCGAGTTGGAGACCACCACCCCGACATCCACCGTCCTTTATGACCTCAGCGGCCGCCGCATCACCGACGGCAGTCAAGCCAAAGGAGTGGTTATCGTCAAACGGGGCAACAAGACGCTGAAGATGATCAAGAAATAATCTACTATTCTTACATACAAAAACCGCTCCCGAAAGAATGTGATTTCTTTCGGGAGCGGTTTTTATATGTGCGGATTTAAAGGTTGAACATCACTTCCAGCAGATGACGTCCGGAGGGAGTGCGGAACACATTGTCCTCAAACGTTCGGATCGCCTCAACGTCGAGATGGTCTTCATAGGCATTGACCAGGAAATCGGCCTCAAGGAGAATCTGCCAATCGATGCCGACTACATCTTTATAGGTGTGGTGGTGGGCAATGAGGAAGCACACGCGTTCCACTTGCTCTTCAGTATATCCGCCCAGTTCGTGGAGCATTCGCCGAGCCTCATCGGGCCCCAGTTCCTCCTGGTGCTTGCCCGAGCAATCACCATATTTCCGTTCACTGGGGTGAATGCCAATGTCGTGGAGTATCGCCGCCGTTTCCAAGACGAACAAAGTAGCCTCGTCGACCTGTTCCAACTGTCCGATGGTCACGGCAAAGTCGTGTACCTTCACGAAATGCTGTATGCGAGGCACATCCCCTCTGTCATACTCCGCCATCCTGCGGATCAATTTTGCATGTTGCTGTTTCATCTGTATTTATTTTATGGGCACAAATTGTATTCCATACGAAAGACTTTTCCAAACGCAAAGTTCAAAAAAATAGTTGAGACGTGCAAACCTTTCTCTAAAATATCTTCTCCATATTCTAACGTGTAAAGAGCCATTTCCTACAAAACATACAACTGAAACAATTAAAATATGTGAAATATTATGCATACTAGTAATAAATTACATGCAAAATACCTTATATTTGCAATCGAATAGATGGCATTATGCCTTTATTATATGATTTAAAAAGAAGATATTATGGCACAAACAGCAATGACAGTCCGTATGGACAATCAACAGAAAGCGCAGTTCGACCGACTCTGTGAACAGTTTGGTATGAGTGCGAACACAGCCATCAACATTTTTGTCAAGGCTGTCATCCGCAGTAAAAGTATTCCTTTTTCCATTCAAATCAAGGAAGAGGATGAGAATGCCAAGGCACTAACAGCCTTCCATCAAATCCGTGCTGCTGCAGAAAAAGGGAATACTCCAGAACTAACATTGGATGAAATCAATGCAGAAATCAGAGAAGTGAGACAATCAAGAAAATAGCACATGATACATGCAGTTATCGATACAAACATCTTGGTTTCAGCATTGATTACTCACAATTCTAATGCTTCTACAGTAAAAGTACTTGAGAGTATGTTTTTGCGACGCTTTACACCTTTGTATAATGATGAAATCATTGAAGAATACAAAGAAGTTCTGCATCGTAAAAAATTCAAGCTAACAGAAGAGCAAATTAGTATTGTGATAGATTATATCAAACAGAATGGTATTGATTCTTCTCGCTTTCCTTACGATGGAGATATGCCAGACGAAGACGATCGTGTTTTTTATGAAATTGTACTCAGTGAAGAAGACTCGTTCTTGGTAACAGGAAATTTAAAGCACTTTCCACACACACCTCAAGTCGTGACCGCCGCACAAATGATGGAAATCCTTAACAGCATAGAAGAATTGTAAAAGGCACCATAACCGGTAAAGAAATCCGTTGTCAAAATAATCGATGAAACGTATTTTGACAACGGATTTTCATTTTCACTTCAACAACTTGAGATAAAATATAAAACGTTCCTTATTCTTTTATTGTTCCTTCTTACAAGTAGGAAAACAGATGCATTTTTGTTGCGAATCATGGGAAACATCGGCTAATTTTTGTTACAAATCAGGGGCAACAAGCAGTTTTTATGTCACAAATCAGCGGCAACAGGCACTTCCCATGTCACAAATCAGCGGCAACTTCGGCCGATTTTTGTTGCAAATCATGGGCAACAAGCGCTTTTCATGTCACAAATCAGTGGCAACATCGGCTGATTTTTGTTGCAAATCATGGGCAACAGACACCTTTCATGTCACAAATCAGGGGCAACGGCGGAGGAGTGCGGAAAAAATGAGGAAGGGGAATGATGGGAATGAGAGATATTTGTCTTACTTTTGCACAAGAAAAATAGACAGAACTATGAAAAAGGTGTTTTTATGCATGGTCATGGCGGTGTGCTGCATGACCATGAAGGCGGCGGAGGTAGTGAAGGGCGTCAGTCGGGAACTGGCGTTGGAACGCGCCAAGACAGTCGGCGACGTGACCTACGACCTCGAGTTTGACATTCCTGCCCAGAAGACTTTGCCCGTGAAGGGTAAGGCTACCCTCTCGTTCAGATGGAAGGGCAAGCAAACGCTGCAAATAGACTTCCAAGGCGAGAAGGGACAGTTTGACGGCCACTGCACTGTCAACGGCAAACCCTGTATTGTCCAGTGGCAAAACGAACACATCCTCATTCCACGGAAACAGCTGCGCAAGGGGAAGAATGTGGTCGTGATGAACTTCGTGAGCGGAGACAAGTCGCTCAACCGCAACGAAGACTATCTCTACACACTGTTCGTGCCCGACCATGCCCGCTCGGTGTTCCCCTGTTTCGACCAACCCGACCTGAAGGCTCTCTTCCATGCCCAAATCCATGCACCACAGGGATGGGAGACTTTGACATCTGTGTCGACAGAACGCATCCCCACCTATCTGTTCTCGTTTGTTGCCGGAAAATACCAAAAGAAATGTGTAATCCGCAGCGGACGGACGCTCACCGCCCTCTACCGAGAGACCGACCCGAAAAAGGTGGCGCAACTGGACACGGCATTCGACATCGCCGACCGCTCCATCCAATGGTTTGAACACTATACAGGCATCAAATATCCCTTCAGTTCCTATGGATTCATCGTGCTGCCCGGCTACCAGTTTGGCGGCATGGAGCATCCGGGCGCCATCCAGTTCACCGACCACGAGATATTCCTCGGCGAGCACCCCACTCCCGAAGAGCTACAGACCCGGTTGGAACTGATTGCCCACGAGACCGCCCATTGCTGGTTTGGCGACGACGTGACCATGCGGTGGTTTGACGACGTGTGGACGAAGGAGGTGTTTGCCAACTTCCTTGCCTCGAAGATAGCCAAGGAGGTGTATCCCGACGTGAACCACGACCTCAACTTCCTGCGCATGTATCAGACCCGCGCCCTCTCCACCGACCGCACTTCGGGTACCCACCCCATCCAACAGACACTTGAGAATCTGAACAGCGCCGGCTTGCTCTATGGCAACATCATCTATGAGAAGGCACCCGTGATGATGCGCAAACTGGAGGAGCAGATGGGCGCACAGCGGTTTCAAGAGGGATTGCAGGAATATCTCCACACCTACACTTATGGCAATGCCACTTGGGACGACCTGATCAGTATCCTCGACCGCCACGCTCCCGAAGCCCACCTGAAGGATTTCAGCACGGCATGGGTGAAACAGAAAGGCATGCCAACCATCACGACAACATGGAAGGACGGACAGCTCGTGGTCAGACAGCACGACCCCTATGGACGCAAACTATGCTGGCAACAGAAGTTTACGGTTGACGCTTATTACAACCATCAGATGAAGACCATTCCCGTGAATCTGCAGGACAGCGTGAAGACAATAACCTTGGGCGAAAAGCCCCTCCGCCTTGTGCCCAATGCCGAAGGTTCGGGCTATGGACTCTTCCTCCTGGACGAGTCTGCAGCTGACGTAGAGATTCCTCAAGACGACTTGAAACGCTTTGCCCTTGCCATGAACCTCAACGAGAACTGCCGTGCCCACCACATCCGCGCCGACCATTTTGCCACAACGATGAACCGGTGGCTGGCACAGGAGAAAAACAGCATGATTGGCGCACAACTGGTCAGCTACTGGGGCGGCGCCATCGCCAACATGAAAGACGGCGAGCGGCAGACGCAGGAAAGACAGATGTGGGCACAATACCGCCACCACCCCATCGCCTCGGTGCGCCAGCAACTGATACGGCAGCTCTATGCCACTTGCACCGACACCTCCGTAGCCGACTCCTTATATATTATATGGAAAGAACAAGCTGACTCGCTGCTCTCGAAAAACGACTACACCCAGATGGCCTATCGCCTGTCACTGCTCAAGCCCGACCAGTGGCAGACGATTCTCGACACCCAGCGCAGCCGCCTCTCCAACGAGGACGAACTGCGAAAGTTTGACTTCATCTCCCGAGCCTGCAACCCCGACACTTCCGTACAGCAAGCTTTGTTCCGCTCGCTGCTGAAAGCCGAAAACCGCCGGATGGAACCCTGGACAGCCTCACTGCTCCGCCTGCTCAACGACCGCACCCGGGAGCCCCAGAGCAATGGTTATATCAAGCCCGGACTCGACGTGCTCCAGGAAGTGCAGCAGACGGGCGACATCTTCTTCCCCGGCTATTGGCTCTCCGCCCTGCTCAGCGGACATCACAGCCAAGAAGCCAAGCAGACGGTCAACGCCTTCATCCAAGCCCATCCCGACTATCCCGAAAAACTGATGAACAAGTTGAAGGAAAACGCCTATAACCTGTTGTCGGAATAAGCCAAGACCCACATTCCATGAAAATGTCCATTCCCCTGCAAATGCAGCCAGAGGAATGGACATTTTGCTATCTGTTCATCAATATTTGCAGAAAAACGGCGGAATATTGTTGCGTTTGTGATATTTTTATTATTTTTGCCAACGATTTAGATTGTTGTGCGCCTACAGCAGCCTCCAGTCTGCCACTGACAGCGCGACGTACCCCTTCCGTATCGGGGCAACGAAGCGACAGCGAACATGACGGAAACTGACAGAAAAGACACACGCATCATAAGTTAATCCCCCGTTTGTTTCGGGGCAATGATAACCCATAAAACGCAAAAGCGAATGAAAGTATTAAAGTTTGGCGGAACGTCCGTTGGTTCCGTAAAAAGTATTTTGAGTCTGAAACACATTGTCGAGGAAGAGGCAAAGAAGCAACCCATTGTTGTTGTGGTCAGTGCCCTCGGCGGTATCACCGACAAACTGTTGGGCACCGCACGACTCGCCCTCGAAGGTGATGAGCAGTGGAAAGACGAGTTTGCCGCCATGGTAGACCGCCATCACAAGATGATCGACGCCATCATCACCGACAACCAAAAACGCGTGAACTTGTTCAACACCGTGGACGCTCTGCTCGAACAGCTGAAGAGCATCTATTTCGGCGTGTTCCTCATCCACGACCTGAGCGAGAAAACCCAGGACGCCATCGTCAGCTATGGCGAGCGCCTGAGCTCCAACATCGTCGCCACCCTCATCAAGGGTGCCAAATGGTACGACTCAAGAGACTTTATCAAAACTGAGCACAAAAACGGGAAACGCGTGTTGGCCAGCGAAGTGACCAACTCGCTGGTGAAGAAAGCCTTTGAAGACCTGCCACGCATTTCGCTCGTGCCGGGCTTCATCAGCAAGGATCTCACTTCGGGCGAGACGACCAACCTCGGACGAGGCGGCAGCGACTACACCGCCGCCATTATCGCCGCGGCACTCGATGCCAAGCAACTCGAGATCTGGACCGATGTGGACGGCTTCATGACCGCCGACCCGAAAGTCATCAAGACCGCCTATACCATCGGCGAACTGAGTTATGTGGAGGCGATGGAGCTGTGCAACTTCGGTGCCAAGGTCATCTATCCGCCGACCATCTATCCCGTGTGCGTGAAGAACATTCCCATCCTGGTGAAGAACACCTTCAACCCTTCCTCACCGGGCACAACCATAAAGAATCATATCGAGAACGACCGCAAGCCCATCAAGGGTATCTCGAGCATCAGCGGCACCACCCTCATCACTGTGACCGGTCTGTCGATGGTGGGCGTAATCGGCGTCAACCGCCGCATCTTCACTGCCCTCGCCAACAACGGCATCAGCGTGTTCCTCGTGTCGCAGGCTTCCTCCGAAAACTCCACCTCCATCGGTGTGAAAGACTCAGACGCCGACGAGGCCGTGAAAGTGCTCAACGAGGAGTTTTCCAAGGAGATTGAGACCGGCGCCATGTTCCCCATGCACGCCGAACAGGGACTCGCCTGTATCGCCATCGTGGGCGAGAACATGAAGCACACACCGGGCATCGCCGGCAAGCTCTTCGGCACTTTGGGACGAAGCGGCATCAGCGTGATTGCCTGTGCACAGGGTGCGTCGGAGACCAACATCTCGTTTGTCGTCGACGGACAATCGCTCCGCAAGGCCCTCAACGTGCTCCACGACTCGTTCTTCCTCTCTGAATACAAGGTGCTCAACCTCTTCATATGTGGTGTGGGCACAGTGGGCGGCAAGCTCATCGAACAAATTCGCGACCAGTATGAGACGCTGATGGAGAAGAGCCGGTTGAAGCTCAACGTGGTGGGCATCGCCAGTTCGCACAATGCCATCTTCTCCCGTGACGGCTTGAATCTCGACAACTACAAGGAGGCACTGAAAGCCTCAGCGCCGAGCGACAACGCACGACTGAGAGACGAGATCATCAAGATGAACATCTTCAACTCGGTCTTCGTGGACTGTACCGCCAGCAAGGAAGTGGCAGAACTCTACCAGGCATTCCTGGAAAACAACATCAGTGTGGTGGCAGCCAACAAGATTGCCGCCTCCAGCGACTATGACAACTATATCCGACTGAAGAAGACAGCACTCGCCCGCGGCGTGAAATACCGCTATGAGACCAATGTGGGTGCCGGACTGCCTATCATCGGCACCATCAACGACCTCATCAACTCGGGCGACAAGATCCTGAAGATCGAGGCTGTGCTGAGCGGAACCCTCAACTTCATCTTCAACGAGATTTCTGCCGACGTGCCGTTCTCCGAGACCGTGAAGCGAGCTAAAGAACAAGGCTACAGCGAGCCAGACCCACGTATCGACCTCAGTGGCAAGGACGTGATGCGCAAACTCGTCATCCTGACCCGTGAGGCAGGATACAAGGCAGAGCAAGCCGATGTAGAGAAACATCTCTTCGTGCCCGACGAGTATTTCGAGGGCAGCGTGGAGGACTTCTGGAAAAACCTGCCCAAGCTCGACGCCGACTTTGAGAGCCGCCGCAAGGAACTGGAGAAGCACGGCATGAAATGGCGCTTCGTGGCCACCATGGACCACGGCAAGATGAGCGTGGAACTGAAGGCTGTGGACCACTCCAGCCCATTCTACAACCTCGAGGGCAGCAACAACATCGTGCTCCTCACCACCGAGCGCTACAAGGAGTATCCAATGCTCATCCAGGGCTACGGCGCCGGAGCAAGCGTGACGGCAGCCGGCGTATTCGCCAACATCATGTCAATCGCCAACATCTAAAAACAAAAGAAAGAGAGATCAACAATGAAACATATCATTATCTTAGGCGACGGCATGGCTGACCATGCCGTGGAAAGACTGGGAGGAAAGACGCTGCTGCAATATGCCAACACGCCTTATATGAACCGCATCGCAAAAGAGGGACGCACTGGAAGACTTATCACCGTGCCCGACGGATTCCATCCCGGCAGCGAGGTGGCAAACAGCTCCATCATGGGCTATGACCAGAACAAGGTGTATGAGGGTCGTGGACCGCTCGAGGCGGCAAGCATCGGCTACGAGCTGGCACCCACCGACCTCGCCATGCGCTGCAACATCATCAACGTGGCTGACGGACGCATCATCACCCACAACGGAGGCAACCTGGAAACGGAAGACGCCCGTGTGCTCATCGACTATCTGAACAAGCACCTTGGCTCCGACCGCGTGGAGTTTGTCACCGGCATCCAATACCGTCATCTGCTCGTCATCCATGGCGGCAGCAAGTATGTGGAGTGTGCCCCACCCCACGATCATCCCAACGAGGAGTGGATGCCCCTGCTCGTCAAACCAATGGACAACGCGCCAAAGGAAGAGGGCCGAATGACAGCACAAGAGACGGCTGACCTGATGAACGACCTCATCCTCAAGAGCAAGGATCTGCTCGAGCAGCATCCGTTCAATGTGGCCCGCCGCGAACGGGGCGAGCGCATGGCCAACCTCATCTGGCCTTGGGGCGGCGGCTATCGTCCGCACATGCTCACCCTGACGCAGATGTATCCGCAGATCAAGCGTGGAGCCGTCATCTCGGCGGTGGATCTCATCAAGGGCATCGGCCACTATGCCGGTCTGCGCAACATCAATGTGGAAGGCGCCACCGGACTCTTCGACACCAACTATGAGGGCAAGGCGCAAGCCGCCATCGACGCCCTGCGGACAGACGACTTCGTCTATCTGCACGTGGAGGCGAGCGACGAGGCTGGACACGACGGTGACCTGGAACTGAAGCTCAAGACCATCGAGAACCTCGACAGCCGCATCGTCAAGCCCATCTTCGAGGAGGTGTCCACCTGGAACGAACCTGTGTGCATCGCCGTGCTGCCCGACCATCCCACTCCCGTGGAAATCCGCACCCATGTGAAAGAGCCTGTGCCGTTTGCCATCTGGTATCCGGGCATCGAGCCGGACGGGGTGAAGGAATATGACGAGGTGAGCTGCGTCAGCGGCGCCTACGGCCTGCTCCGCCTGCAAGAGTTTATGAACACATTTATGGGAATAGAATAAGAAAGGAAACAACAACATGAAATATTACTCAACCAACCAACAAGCTCCCATCGCCGACCTGCACAAGGCGGTGGTCAAGGGACTGGCAGAAGACCGTGGCCTCTATATGCCCGAACAAATCAAGAAACTGCCCCAATCGTTTTTCGACCATATCGACACCATGTCGTTCCAGGAAATCGCCTACACCGTGGCTGACGCCTTCTTCGGCGAGGACGTGGCGGCAGACGACTTGAAGCGCATTGTCTACGACACACTCCAGTTTGATTGTCCCGCCGTTAAGGTGACCGACAATATCTATTCGCTCGAACTGTTCCACGGACCTACGCTCGCCTTCAAGGATGTGGGTGCCCGCTTCATGGCGCGCCTGCTGCAATACTTCATCCGCCAGGAGGGCAAGGAGCAGGTCAACGTGCTGGTAGCAACAAGTGGTGACACGGGGTCTGCCGTGGCCAACGGATTCCTCGGTGTGGACGGCATCCATGTCTATGTGCTCTATCCCAAAGGCAAGGTGAGCAAGATCCAGGAGAGCCAGTTCACCACCCTCGGTCAGAACATCACAGCCATCGAGGTGGACGGCGTGTTCGACGACTGCCAGGCACTGGTCAAGTCGGCTTTCATGGACGAGGAACTGAACAAGCACATGAAGCTCACTTCAGCCAACTCCATCAATGTGGCACGTTTCCTTCCCCAGGCGTTCTACTATTTCTATGCCTACGCACAAATGAAGAAATTGGGCAAGGCTGACCAGTTGGTGGTGTGCGTGCCCAGCGGCAACTTCGGCAACATCACGGCTGCCCTCTTCGGTTGCGAGATGGGACTGCCCATCAAGCGTTTCATCGCCGCCAACAATGCCAACGACATCTTCTACAACTATCTCAAGACCGGCAAATACAACCCTCAGCCCAGCAAGCAGACCATCGCCAACGCCATGGACGTGGGCGACCCGAGCAACTTCGCCCGCATCATCGACCTCTACAAGGGCGACCATGCCAAGATTTCATCGTTCATCAGCGGCGCCACATTCAGCGACGAACAGATCCGACAGGCGATGAAAGAGTGTCACGACTCTACCGGCTACATCCTCGACCCACACGGAGCCTGTGGCTATGAGGCGCTGAAAGAGGGACTCAAGGAGGGTGAGACAGGCGTGTTCTGCGAGACCGCCCACCCTGCCAAGTTCAAAGACACCGTCGAACCGGTCATTGGCACCGAGGTGGAAATACCAGCCCGCCTTGCCGCCTTTATGAAGGGCAAGAAGCAGAGCGTGGAGATGAGCAAGAACTTCGCCGACTTCAAGGCGTTCCTCTTGAAACAATAACTCAACGACAACATACGAAAAGAGCGGCACAAGGGATTCAGTTCCTTGTGCCGCTCTTTCGTTTATCTATTTTGTGGAAAAACGTTATGCTTTCAGTTCTTCCAAGCGGGCGATGTATTTGCCGAGGATGTCAAACTCAAGGTTCACCACCGAGCCAACCTTGATGTCGCAGAAATTGGTGTGCTCCCGGGTATAGGGAATGATGGCCACCTGGAACGAGTGTTCTGTGGGGTTGCATACGGTGAGCGACACGCCATTGACGGTCACGCTGCCCTTGTCCACCGTGAAATAGCCACGGCGCGCCATCTCGGGATTGAAGTCGTAGTCGAAGGTGAAATAGGTGCTGCCACCGGCATCCTCCATCGCCACGCAGCGGGCAGTCTGGTCCACATGTCCCTGGACGATATGACCATCGAGTCTGCCGTTCATCATCATCGAGCGTTCCACATTCACGTGGTCACCCTCTTGGAGCAGTCCGAGATTGCTTCGGTCCAAGGTCTCCTTCATGGCGGTCACCGTGTAGGTGTTGCCCTCGATGCTGACCACCGTGAGACACACGCCATTGTGGGCTACGCTCTGGTCTATCTTCAGCTCACTGGTGAACGAGCATGTCAGTGTGAAATCGATATTTTCCTGATACTTGCGGATGCCGACAACGGTCGCCATCTCTTCAACGATGCCTGAGAACATATTTTCTGTCTGGATATTTAAATGAGTTTGAAAAATAAAAAGGGGTCGTACCAATGATGTGATGAAAACTCCGAGCAATACAAGATTTGAGAGCTCTCCGCCTTTGTAATCCACCGGCTTTGCAGCTGCCCCGAAGGGTGTGGCCCGCCATTGACAAGAGAAGTCATCCCGGTTTTTCTGATTTATTTGATGAGTATCCCGATCGAACTGGTACGACCTTTAGGTTTACTCCTTTCGTTGTGCAAAATTACATCATTCCGCCTAATGTCGCAAATATTTCGGGGAATATTTTCTCTCCTTCCCCCTTATCTCAAATTTATTGTGTAATTTTGCAACATGATTTTCTACCTTTCATGCACAGGCAATACGCTTTGGGCTGCCAAACAGATAGCCCAAGCCACAGGCGAGGAGATGGTCGACATCGCCTCCCTGCCCGACCAGCCCCACACGTTTACCTTGAAAGAGGGCGAGCGGTTGGGCTTCTGTTTCCCCGTGCACTGTTGGCGGCCGCCGATGCTCTACCGGCGCTTTCTGAGCCAGCTCCGCATCCTCTCTCCGCAGTCGCCCTATGTCTATGCCCTCTGCACGGCAGGCGACGACATCGGGCGCACCATCGACATCCTCTCTGAGGACTTGCGCCATGTCGGCATCAAGCTCCAGTCCGCCTGGTCGCTCGTGATGCCCGAGACCTATGTGGGACTGCCCTTCATGGAGGTGGACACACCCGAGAACGAACGGCGGAAAATCAGTGAGTCGCAGCAGCGTCTCGACCGCATCATTCCCGCCATTGTGGAGCGCCGACCCAGCGACCCTTCACGGCTCGACATTGGCGGCATGCCGCGCGTCAAGAGTGGCATCGTGGCGATGGCGTTCAACCGATGGTGGGTCAACGACCGGTGGTTCCGTGTGGATGCCGACCGATGTGTCCATTGCCGACGATGCGAACAAGTGTGTCCCGTTGGTGACATCACCTGCGACAATGCCGGCCACACCCCACAATGGAAGCACAACGGGCGCTGCATGACCTGCCTGAGTTGCTACCACCACTGTCCGGCACACGCCATCTCCTTCGCTGGACAAACCAAGAACAAAGGACAATATTATTTCAACCATAAATGACATGAAGAAACTTCTCCTATCATTGCTTCTTGCCTGTTCGACAGCCGCTCCTTCATGGGCTGTCAAAGCATGGCCCTTCCCTGTGGAAGTGACCCAGAGCGACGGCACACAGCTCACCATCCTCGGTCAGGGTGACGAGCATTTCCACTATTTCACCACCACCGACGGTGTGCTGCTGGTCAGAGAGTCGGGAGCGTACTATATCGCTGCCACACAGACAGACGGCTCGCTCTCTTCCACAGGCATCCTTGCCCACAATGCCGGCCAGCGCAGTGTGGCTGAACAAGCGGCTGCTGCCCGACAGGACAAGTCGCTGGTGCAGCACAAGGTAGCCACCACAAGATCTGCGGTGACGAGAACCGTGACAAAGGATTCGTATGCCAGCTATCCTTGGGAAGTGATCGAAAAGCCCCGTGTGCTGGTCATCCTGGCGCAGTTTCCCGACATGCACTTCCACACCACCGAGACCATCAACAATGTGGAGACCCAACTGGACCCCAAGACCATCTTCGACCAGTATTTCAACGCCATGGGCACCATCGACCCTTCCTATGGAACGGTGAGCAAGAACCACGGCAGTGTGAAGCAATATTTCTCCGACATGAGCGGCGGACAGTTTGCGCCACAGTTTGACATCTATGGCCCTGTGACGCTCGACCACAACTATGCCTACTACGGCAAGGGCACTGACAACATGAGCACCTTCGTGCCCGATGTGTGCAAGAAAGCCGACGAAGCCGGTGTGGACTTCTCGCAATACGACCAGAACAACGACGGTTTTGTAGATCTCGTCTACATCGTCTATGCCGGTTGGGGCGAGAACATCACTCCCAATTCCTCCGACTGCATCTGGCCCAAGAGTGGCATTGTCAGCGGCGGCACCTATGACGGCAAACAAGTGTGTCTTTTTGGCGTGAACAACGAGATGAACGGCAACGACCCCACCACGGGCAAAGCGACCATGTGGATCAACGGCATCGGCACCTTCTGCCACGAGTTCTCCCACTGCATCGGACTGCCCGACTTCTATCCCACCACCAGCGGCGCCGTGCGGTCTGCCAACAACCAGGCCATGGGTTTCTATGACCTGATGGACATGGGCAACTTCCAAAACAATGGTTTCTCGCCGAAGGCCTATACGGCGTTTGAACGCGAGATCATGGGATGGGACGACATCATCGACCTCGACAAGAGTGGCAGCTACACTGCCCAACCGCTCATCGACAAGGGCAAGGCATACCGCGTGCGCAACCCGAAGAACGAAAACGAGTATATCGTGCTGGAGAATCTCCAGAACCGGTCGTGGGACAAGAGCACTACCTATATCGGCCACGGACTGCTCGCCTACCATGTGGAATATGATGAGAACATCTTCAACATCCTCACCTACAATTTAAAGACCAACACCGTCAACAATACCCTCGGCCATCCTCGCATGGCGGTCATCCCTGCCGACGGACTGATGCTCAGCGACAAGAGCCCTAACGTCACAAACGCCTATTTGTTCTCACAACAAAGGGGCGACACCTTCTCAGACAAGAGCCAAAGCGGTGTGACGCAGCTCACCGACGAGCAGTCGCTGCCCAACTTCCTGTTCTATACCAGCTTGACTGGCGGCAAGACCAACTTCGCCTTGAAGAACATCGCCGAGCATGCCGACGGCTCCGTCACCTTTGACTACATAGCCGATGTGGCAAGCGGTATCAGCCATGCCACCACCGACAACGAAAATGGCGACAACCGCATCTACACCCTCAGCGGCGTCTATGTGGGCACAGACCTCAGTTCACTGCCCAAGGGCGTGTATATCAAGAACCATAAGAAAATAGTAAAAGAATAAACATGAGAATAGATATCATCACCGTATTGCCCGAGATGCTCGAAGGCTTCGTGGGCGAGTCCATCCTGGCAAGAGCACAGAAGAAAGGCCTCGCCGAAATTCATCTGCACAACCTGCGCGACTACACGCTCGACAAATGGAAGCGTGTGGACGACTATCCTTATGGTGGATTTGCCGGCATGGTGATGCAGTGCGAGCCTATCGACCGCTGCATCTCCGCCCTCAAGGCTGAACGCCACTATGACGAGGTGATCTTCACCTCACCTGATGGCGAGAAGTTCGACCAGCATGTGGCCAACGACCTGTCGATGCTGGAAAACATCATCATCCTCTGTGGTCACTACAAGGGCATCGACCAACGTGTGCGCGACCATCTCATCACTCGTGAGATCAGCGTGGGCGACTATGTGCTCACAGGCGGTGAGCTGCCTGCCGCCGTAATGGCAGACGCTATCGTGCGCCTTGTGCCCGGCGTAATCAGCGACGAGCAGAGTGCCCTGTCCGACTGTTTCCAGGACGACATGCTCTCCGCCCCCATCTACACCCGGCCGGCAGACTACAAGGGATGGAAAGTGCCCGACATCCTGCTCAGCGGCAACGAGGCTAAAATCAAGGATTGGGAAATAGAGCAGAGCTACGAGCGCACCAAACGGCTGCGTCCCGACCTCCTCGAGAAAAAGAAATAAACAAAAAATCCCGCTACGGTGTCAACATCACCATAGCGGGATTTTTGTATATCCATGTTTCTTAGGCATTGCTCAGCATCATCAAGTTCTGCAAGTTTTTCTCCTTGGTGGCATCCATAATCAAAAACAGGTCGATGATGGCCCAAATGCCGCATCCACCACACGTAATCAGTTTCAACACACCCATGATGGTGTCGCCAATATAGAAGCGGTCAATGCCCAATCCGCCTGTCAGCACAGACAGAATGATGGCGATGGTGGG
>JBNMIE010000057.1:0-15880 GCA_050873125.1 Prevotella sp. | reverse complement strand
CTTCATGCTCTTTCCGTTTTATAATATAATAATAAAATAGAAATTATATCGCTATAATGAGTAGTGCGATAAGTATTTGATTTTTGCTTGGCTTTCAAGCGATGTGCAATAAAACCCATACCCGAAGTCTTTCTCATAACCTCGGATGCGTATGTCGGGATGCTCAACAATAACATTGCTGCCATGAAATAAAGTAGTGCTCATATATCTTATATTTTTTATTCCTCCACCGTCCAATCCGTGATGTTGTGCTTCTCCACATCGAAGTTGATGCCAACCGTCACGATGGGCAGTCCGCACTGCATGAAGCGCTTGGGGTATTGCTTCAAATCGATTTGCCGCATGGCAGTGGCGGAATCCTTGTTGAGTTTCAACTCGAAGAGGTAGAGATGGGTGGCGGTGCGCAGCACCATGTCGACACGGCCACGAGGTGTGCGCACTTCCACGTCAACATAATGGTTGAGGATGGAGAAGATGACGTACATCATCTGTTGGTAGTGGCCCTCAGTGTTGGCGCCCTGACAATAGGGCACGGTTTCGAGGAAAGCCTGGAGCATCTCCAAAGCGCCGTCCATGTTGTTGCGGCGGATGAGGGCTGACATCTTGGCTATGGTAGTCGTGCCTTTTACGGTGTTTGTGCCGATATAGTTGGGCAAAAGGCAGCGGTAGAGACCTACGCGTATTTCCTTGTTGGGGATGTCGAGCGTGTAGAGATCGGTTTCGGGGTCGTAGCCCTTGATGGTGATGTAGCCGCTCTGATATAGTAGAGGTATTACGGAAGTCATGTTTTCCGTTGGTGCGTCAAACTCCGACTTGTCGGCATCGCCGCCACCAATCTCCGACGGCATGACGTGGAACTTCTTGAGCATCTCTATCAGATAGGTCGGCGTGCCGGAGGAGAACCAATAATAATCCAGTTGACCTGCAGCCATGGCATTGAGCAGACTGTATGGGTTGAACACGTCGGGCGAATTGGCAGCGAAATGGTAGCCGTCATAATACTCGCGCAGTTTGTCAAGTGTTTCTTCTTTTGTCTTGTCCAATTTCTCAGCCAAAGCATCCACATCTGCCGACATTTGAGCTGTAAGCTCTTCCATGGTTATTCCGCATATTCCTGCATACTCGTCTCTCATACTGATGTTCGTGATGTTGTTCAGCTCGCTGAATATGCTCATTTGCGAGAACTTCGTGATGCCCGTGAGGAACACGAAGCGCAGATAAGGCTCGCAGTCTTTCAGCGGACTGTAGAAGTTGCGCATGACATTGCGCAGCACGGGCAACTTCTCGTCCTCATGCACCACATCGAGCAACGGCGCGTCGTACTCGTCAATGAGCACGACAACCTGCTTGCCAGTTTTATCGTAGGCAGTCTTGATGAGGTCAATCAGGCGGTTGTTTGCTCCCTTGGCAGGATTTGTGATACCCCAATCGGCTTCTACGTCTTTCAATCTGTAGTTAAGGTATTCTTCCAACTGCTCTTTCTCCATGTGTTTACCGCCCGCCATGCTGAAATGCAGCACAGGATACGCTGTCCACTCCTTCTCCAACTTTTCCACGGCAAGTCCCTTGAACAGTTCTTTCTTGCCTTCAAAATAGCTCTTGAATGTGGATGTGAGCAATGACTTGCCGAAACGGCGCGGACGGCTGAGGAAAAAATATTTGCCCGCATTTGCCATACGGTAGATATACTCCGTTTTATCGATGTAGGTCATATTCTTTTTTATGATCTCTTCGAATGTCTGTATGCCTATAGGATAAAGTTTCAGTGCTGCCATAATGGATAATCGTTGGTTGGTTTGCAAAGATAGTGCAAATCGAAGACAATACAAAACAAGCCTGATTGTTTTTATTGTTGAGATGCTGCCTATTTTCTGCAAAGTTACGAATAAATATCATAAAACGGCGAAATAGCAATGGAAAATAAAAGATGTAAGTAGATTAAAGTCAATTTCACACGCACTAAAAACTGGTACAAGGCGCTGGGCAATGGATGCCACTGCGGTGGGCAACTGTTGCCCAGGCTTCCGGACCATTTTAGAACAAATGGTTAGGATGGGAAAACAAGGCTTTCTTTTTCCGTTTTAATGTCTTCTAATAGATTTCAACGGCATTATTATCGGCAGGATGAAAACGATGACGAGGAGGGAGAACATGAGACCACCCACTACACCAGAAGCGAACGACAGCCAGAACGGCTCTGCCTTCTCCCCATCGAAGAAGAAGGGAATCAAGCCGAAAACGGTGGACAGGATGGTCAGCAAGACCGGAATGATTTTATGGTTGTAGGCTTTGACATACAACCGGACGGCTGACGAGGTTCCTACACGAGATTGTTTCCTCAGCAGGCGGTATTCGTTGAGTATGTAGATGCCAGAGTTGATGACGATGCCGGCAAGCATCACCATCGACGCCAAACCGCCAGTGCCAAACTCGATATTGAAGGTACAGAACGTCAGGAAGATGCCAATGAACGACACGGGGATAATCGAGATGATAATCAGCGGCAGACGCAGTGACTCGAACAGAATGGCACAGATGAAAAAGACCACAATCACCACCACACCGATAATCCAATAAGGGGCTTCCTTGTCACTCGGATTCGTGTAGGTGGGCGTCTGGCAATGATAACCCATGGGGAGACAATGGTTGAAGCTGTCAACCACCTGCTTGACATATTCATCCGTATACAGATAGGAACCCAACACATTGAATTCCACCGAGAGCAGATATTCCTGGTTGCGCTTGAGAATGTAGTTCTTGGCAGCCCGCTGCCCGATGTTCATCAAGGCGGACGCCTTGACGGGTTGTCCGTTGGCACGGATATAGGAGTTGTTGACTTGCCACACATCAAAACGGTCGGTTTGCAAGGGGCGCAACACCACGTCCAACTGCTGTTCGCCATCGTCATATTTGCCTACATCCGCAGTATACAACAAGTTGGACAACTCGGAATAGACCATCTTGGGTGACACCTGGTATACCGACATCCGCTCTTTGTCATAGTCCATGAACAGTTCGTCGGCCTCAATATCCTTGTCCGGCGCCTTAACAATCAAATCGCGGACACGGGTATTGTGGGCAAGCATCTTCGACAAATCGTCGGAATAGCGGTTCACATGGTCATAGTTATACCCCGACACCCAGATGCTGTTGTTGCGGTGCTGCAGGTTAAGCGAGTTGCTGAACCCCATCTGACTGACGCCATAGGTCGCCCAATCAGCCCCACCGATGCCGATGAGTTGGGCTATCATCTGCTGCTCTATCGTGTAGGGAGCACCCGTGTTTTGGCAAGAGTCCTGAAACTCCACATCGATATTGGCGCGACGTCCATTGATGTCGGTCACGAAGCGTTTGATTTCGGGATATTTCTTCAGTTTGTTTTCCACAATCACCACCTTTTGGTTAAGCTCCGAGGCGGTTCCTCCCTGTGGCATCATGCCTTGAATATGAAGAGCCAACTTCCGGTCTGGCTCCCGCTCGGCTTGGTAATCGATGTGGTCGATGAACAGATGAAGGGTATAGCAGAAAGCCAACAGGACAAGCAGTCCGGACAACCACTTGCGACGCTGCACTACCCTCACATAGCGGAGATAGAACCGGTTCCATTTGACCACCCTGCGGACGCCGCCCAAGTGTTTTTGCTTCCGGCTGTCGTAGTGCAGCACGTCGACCAATGTCGGAACAAACAGCAGCGCCACAAACAGGGACGCCAAGAGGTTGATGCAAATGATGCGCACGAAGTCATACAAGTCGTTCTGCCAATTATCCGGCAGGAAATAGACCGAGACAAGGGAACCGATGGTGGTCAACATGGCTGCCAGAATCGCCAAGAAAGCTTTCCGGTTGTGGTAATAGCCATAGTGGTCCGCCATCACGATGGTGGCATCGATGATAAGACTCAGCGACACGGCCATGCCCGCCATGGAATAGACATGGAGCCGCAAGTTCAACAGCCAATAGAGGATGATGGCCAAGAGGAGGTTGAGCGACAACGAAAGGGTGATGATAGCCAGATAGCGCCAACGGCGGTTGGTAATCCAAACGAACAGCAACAGGATGCCGAGCGACAACAGCGACCGGCTCACCAAGTCGGTCATCTCGGCACGCTCTTCTTCCGCCGCGTCAAAAGCCAATGTCAGATAGAATCCGTCGGGCAGATGGTCTGAGATTTTGTCTATCTGCCGCCGGATAGAGGAAGACAGATAGATGGCGTTTGCATCGCCGTCTACCTCGATGTTGAGGTTGACAGTGTTCAGTCCGTTGATGCGGTAATAGTGTTGCGGTTCGCGCATCTTGATTTCCTGGCTGACCAGATTGTTGAGGTAGACCACGCTGCCGGCACTGGTCGTGACCGGAATCTCCGCCAATGGCAGATGAGAGGTGGACAAATAGAGGGTCCGTCGCCGGCTTCCGCCTTGTCCGTCCTTGTCCTCCACATCGCCCACAATGTCTTTTTGACCGGTGAATTTCCTCACGGCGTCGATGATGTCCACCGACGAGAGTCCGTAGTTTTCCAACTGCTGCGGGTCGTAGTTCAATTCGATATAGCGCTCCATCTCTCCCGACAGGGTGACGTTCTTCACCCCCTCTATCTGTCGGATGCGCTTCATGACATGTTGGTTGATATAGTCGCCTATCTGTGCTTCCGGCATGTCGGCATTGACATGATAGGTCAGCAGCACTTTCCTTTCTCCCTTGTCGTCGCCACTGCCCACCGTCTCTCCACCAGACAGCGTGGGATAGCCCACCCCTTCGGGCAGCCGCGAATAGACTTGGCGCAACAGCGACGACATCTCAAAGCGGATGGCGGACACATCGGCTTGCTCTTTCAATCTCACCTTGATGCGGCATTTGCCAAAGAACGACTCCGAACTGACATTCTCCACGCCTTTCACCCCCGAGAGCACGCCCTCCAGCACCGAGGTGACACTGTTTTCCATCACCTTGGCCGACACGCCCTGCCAGCGCACATCCACAGTCAATGTCTTGCCTTGTCGCTGTGGAGGATTGACACCCACGTCAATTCTCGGCAACAGGGCAAGCCCGACAATGGCAACGATGGCCATGAGAAGGCATACTACAAAGTTGGAGGGTCGCTTCATCTGTTACGCAGTTTATAAATGATATAGTAGAGCAGCGGGATAAAAAAGAGGGACACCAAGGTTCCGACCACCATGCCCACGACGATGGTCAGCGACAGGGGATATTGCAGGTCAGAACCCATATCGCCACGGGACAGGAAGGGAAGCATGGCAAAGATGGTGGTGGCTGAGGTCATCACGATCGGACGCAACCGCTCGCTGCCAGCCTCCATCACGGCTCTCAACAGCCTCATGCCTTTTCTGCGCTTGCGGTTGATGGTGTCGATTTTGAGAATGGAGTCGTTGATGACAATGCCGCTCATCACCACCAAGCCAATCATGGACATGAGGTTGAGCGACTCACCCATCACCCACAGCAGTCCCAACACCACAAAGCCATTGATGACCATCTCTGACAGAATGATGAAAGGCTGTATCAGACTCTCAAACTGGGCGGCAAGTATCAAGAACAACAGGGTGAGTGCCACCCACAAGACCACCAACAGTTCGCCGACCTGTTCACGACTGGAGAAATAGCCTCCCGCATAGTCTATGCTGACGGGAGCGCCAGCTTGCTGCAAGCTGTCGGCATAGTGCAGCACGTCTTTCACTCTGTAGGAGGAAAGACCCAAATCGATGGGATAGTATTCGGTCATGGCTGAGGCATGGAGCGACTTGTAGTCTTTGACAATGGAGTCGGTGAGCAGATAGTCGAGAGGAATGTCTATGCCCTGGGCATTGCGCACGGTGGACTGCATGATTTGGTTCCAGTCCATCTTCGGACTGCCGACAATGACGGGGACGGACTGTTCGCCATTGCTGATTTCCAGCATCTTGTTGGTGCACGTCAACTCTCTCAAGCGGGTCAGCAGGGAGGAATAGGTCACGCCGTAGAAAACCATCTTGCCGACATCTGCCTTACACATCAAGTTGTCGTCCAACTGCACTTGGGGCACATAGACATCGGGGAAGCGCTGTTGCAATCCCCATTGCACCTGTTGCGCCACCGCCACCGTCGGACGCTTCTCTGCCGGGTCTTTCACCATCAGCACCAAGTCGTGCTCATTGGTGTTGAGTATCAGGTCGAACGGATTGCCCACAGTCTCGAAGCCCACAGTCGCCTGCGGATAGTGGACATGGCAATAGTCTCTGATTTTCTGTTGCACGGAGTCGAGCTGGCTCATGCTGTGGCATTTCAGATAGCCCAGCGCCTCTCCACTGGTGAGATCATGGCTGTGGGACAGGATGAACCCTTGGGTGCCGGCAAGTGAAGAGGTGGTGGTGGTTTCTTGGGCGACATGGGTCATCAGCGCATTGATTCTGCGGTCGCTCTCTTCCTCCGACACGCCCTCGTTCCAACTCACGAGCACTTGGGCATCGTCGTGTGACAAGCGGGGCATGCGTTGTTCGTCGATGAGTTGATAGACCACAACCACGCCGACTATCGCCAACACGAAGAAGCCTAAAGCCAACCGCTGATGGCGCATCACCCGGCAAGCCGTGGCCTCATACCACCGGCTCATCACGGTGTCCAACCGCCCTCTTTTGTCGGCATAGTAGACCGTGTGCTTACGATAGGTAAGATTGAACAAGACGGGAATCACCGTCATCGCCACCGCCAACGACACGAGCAGCGACACGCTGATGCCCACCGACATGTCGTAGAACAGTTCGCCTGCCAGTCCGCTGAGGAACATCAAGGGGATGAACACGGAGCATGTGGTCAGCACCGAACTGAGCATCGGCGTGAACACCTCGGAGGTGCCAAGACACACGGCGTCCTCCAGGCGCAAGCCGCGCCTCCATTTCTGCGTGATGTTGTCGGTCACGATGATGGAGTTGTCCACAATCATGCCGACACCCAAGATGAGTCCGGAAATGGAAATCACATTGAGGGTGATGCCGATGAGCCGGAACGACAACAAGGTCATCAGCAGGGAAAGGGGAATTGTCAGGGCGACCATCAGCGACAATCGCCAACTGCGCAGGAAGAGCAACAACACCAGACAGGTGAACAGACATCCCATCAGCAGGTTGCCTTCCAGATTGGTCAAAGAATAAGAGAGGAGCGACGTCTGGTCGCGGGTGATGGAGAAATCGATTGTCGGATAACTGTGGCGCAAGTCTGCCAGGGTGGAGTCTACCTGTTGGCGCAGGTCTGCCATGCGGGCATCGCTCTGCTTGACAATCGCCATCGTGACCGCAGGCTTGCCGTCGTGGCGCACCCATCCATGGTGCACACCCGTCTGGCGTTCTATCTCGCACAAGTCGGAGAGATGGAACATTCTGCCTTCATGGTTGATGCAGATGTTCTCGATGTCCTCACGGGTGAGCAACTGCGAGTCGAAATGGATGTTGTAGCGATATTGTCCGTTGACAATCGACAGTGCCTCCAACCGCACATTGTTGTCGGTCAAGGCTTTTTCGATGTCGTCCATGGTCAGCCCGAGACTGGCCAGCAGGTCGGTATTGGGCCGCACCATGATTTGCTGTCCCAGCGTGCCGCTCACGTCGACCATCGCTATCTGGGGCAATTGCTCCAGCCGACGCCGCACCACATTGACGGCGAGGTCTGATATCTCCGAGAAACGCAGCATGTCGGTGCGCTTGCCTTTCAGAGAGAGTTCCACGAAGAAAGCGGGAATGTCCGACACATTGACCCGCATCACCTTGGGGCGCTGCAATTCCTTGGGCAGGGAAGACATCGCCATGTCTATCTTCTCGTTCACCTCGATGGTCATCAGGTCCATCTTGCTGCCCGGCGCAAAGTCAAGCCAGAGGGTGCCGGCATCCATCTTGGATTCCGAACGGATGCTTTTCAGTCCGGACAACTGCGACAGTCTGCCGCGCAACTTGCGGATGGCGTTTTCCTCCACCTGTCCGGCTGCCGCACCAGGCATGTCGACCTGCACCTTGATTTGTGGCACATCGACATCGGGAAGCAGCGACACAGGCAACCGATAGGCAGCCAACACGCTCAGCACGACAATCGCCACGACAATCATCAGCACGGCAATGGGTCTCTTGATGAGATATCTGACCATAGTCTACTGTTTTTTAAGCTTCACGGCTGTTCCGTCCGCCAGGTTCTGTATGTCGGAGGTGATGACCTTTTCGCCTTCGTGCACAGCCGTTTCCTTCTCCCGACAACCGGTGATGGCATATTGGGTGCTGTTGCTGTAGAGGATGTCGACATAGGTCCACACCGCCTCGTTGTCCTCCACCTCGAAGATGACATGATAGCCGTCGCGTTCTGCCACTGCCGACTTGGGCACGACAATCATATTGGGAATGGTGCGCTCCACGATCACCTTGACGTTCATGCCGTCAATGAGCATGTTGTCGGTGTTGCGCATTCTCGCCCGAATCTTGACCAGTCCTTTCTCGTCGACCACAGGATTGATTTGGACCACCTTGCCGACAAACACTTTCTTATTGTCCACAAAGGGGGTGACCTTCACGGTCTCTCCTATCTTGATGGTGGCAAGCTCCGCCTCAAGCACTTTGAACTCCACGTCGAAGAAGGTGTCGTCTATCAGTTTGCCAAACTTTGACGCCACCTGATAGGGTTGGCACTCCATGTCTGCCACCCGCCCGCCAAACGGGGCACGCAAGTCGCAATCTGCCAATGCCCGGCGAGCCTCAGCCAGTTGGATTTGGGCTGAGAAATAGCCCGAGGCGAGTTTGGCGCGCTGCATCACGTCGTCGGGAATCTTGTCGCCCAACCCGTTATAGCCCAGACTGATGAGCTTGTCGGCAAGGGTGATGCGCGCACTCTCCAGACTGCGCTCACACTTCTTCACCTGCAGGAGTTTGTCGCTCTTGTCGATGGTGGCAAGCAGGGTTCCCTTCGCCACACGGCTTCCGTCGTGCACATATATTTTGGTGACCACGCCTTGCCCTTGAAAAGAGATTTCACTTTTCGACACGGCAGCCAACTTTCCGTTGCAGATGAGTTGCATCTGGAATGGGGAGCGATGGAGTGTCATGGTCTCCACTTCGGTCTCGGTCTTCACCTCGGCGGCATTCTCCATCTCGTGTTTGTTTTCCTTCTTGTGACACCCCACCAGCAGGAGGAGCAGAAGGAAATATGTCAGTCTTCTAATCATCATATCTTGTGTTTAATAGTTTCGTATAGTCTGCGGTCAACTTGGTGTGACTCTGCCAGTCGTAGAGGGTGGCGCGGCGCAAGGTGTAATAGTCCACCCAGTAGGTCTGCAGTTGGTCCACATATTTCGACTTCGCCGATTCCGCCTCTTGCAGGGCTGTGTTCAGGTCGGTCACGGTGATGGTGCCTGCCTCAAAGCGGCGGCGGGTCATCTCGTAGCGTTCCGAGGAGATGTCGCGGGCCCGCTGGGCTGTCCGGCAGAGTTCTGCCTGATAGGCAAACTGCATCACTTGCTTGCGTATGTCCTGCAAGTATTCCTCGTGTTCCTGCTCCACTTGCACCTTGGCGAGTTGCAGATTGGCCTCGGCGGTGTGCACCTTTCCCTTGCTCACGCCCCAGTCGAAGATGGGCAGGCTCAGCGATACGCCCACCAACTCATTGTCACGCAAATTGCGGTAGGCGCCGGTAAAGCGGGAGTCGGTCTTGTTGAATCCCAACTCGCTGCGCAACTGCACCTGTATGCCTTTTTGCGAGCGGGCTTGCGCCACAGCCTGTTGGGCTTTCAGTCGGGTCAAGGTCTGCGACTGGGTGTGCGAGGAATTGGTGACGGCATGCAGGATGGCGTCGTTGGCATTGATGACAATATCGGGAATCTGTTCCGGCACAATCAGTTCTGACTGCTGATAGTCGGACAACCGCAAATAGGAGAAGAGATAGAACTGCTGGTTGTCGAGGTTCAGTTTGTCGTTGGTCACGGCGAGCTTGGCGTTCAGCACCGACAGCTCCAATTGCAGGATGTCGCTCTTGTTGATGGTGCCCAAGTCGAAGCGCCGCTTCGCCATCTCGTAGAGTTGCTGCAGGTCGTCATAGTTCTTCACGCTCTGCTGATAACTGGTCTGTGCGGAGATGACATTGAAATAGAGTCGTGTGGCCTTGATGGTCACCTGCTCCATGTCTTCCAGATATTCCCTTTGGGCTTTCTCATACTCCACCGGGGCGGTCTTCTTCTGCCACTTCAAGGCGTTGTAGGAGCGCAAGGGCTGGGTGTAGGTGATGCGGAGGGGCTGTGAGTTGTAGGTGGTCTGGTCGTAGTCAAACTGGTCGAGCCGATAGAGATACGACTGCAGCGACACGGTGCCGCCCAGTCCGGGTATCTGCTGGTCGACAGACAGCTTCAGACTGTTGGTCAGAGAGTTGTTGTCCACATAGTTGATGTGGCCATTGTCCGAATTGCGGGTCTCCACCTTGGAGTGGTCAAAGTTGAGCAGCGAGCCGGTGAGGTTGACCGAGGGCAGCAGCTCTGCCTTGAACGACCGGTAGCTCCAGTAGTCGGCAAGAAAGCGGAAGCGTGCCGACTTGGCGTCATACGACCGTTTGTGGGCTATCGTGATCACATCGCGCAGAGACAGATATTGCCGTTGTGCCTGGGCAGGAACAGCTGTCATCCACAGGGCCATCCACAATATCGCTATGGGGTTATTTCTCTTTTCTTTCATATTCATCACATTTTTGTTGCGCCTCACGCTTCATCTCCCTCACTGCGGACGACATCACTTTCTCTTGAAACCGGACAATCCGTTGGGCCAGATGGTAGGTTGCTTGGTCATGGTGTTGTTGTTCATGGACTTTCATCAGTTTATAAAGCGGATAAAGACGGTTGGGCAGCAGGTCAAAGGCGTATTGGTAGCATTGTTGTGCTTCTTTGTATAACGACAGGGCTGCATAATTATTGCCCATACAGACATAAAACATTGGGTCGGCACTGACCAGGGTGCCTTTTCTGAGCATGGCATTGCTGTCGTTATACCTGCCGTTGTCCGACAGTCCCTTGGCAAAATCGAAGAGAAACGGGGCATTGTCCGACAACTGGGGCAGCAGCTTTTGATAGTCGTCCACGGCATACGCGCTGTCCGTGTTCGACAATTGGCGGTATTCGTCGACAGCCTGCTTCCGCCGGGCTACCTCCTCCCCCATCCCGATGCTCAACAGGAGCGCCAAGGCGGCGGATACCGCAACGGTTTTCTTTCCCGCCCGCCATTGCCATCCGCCATCATCTATGCTGGCGGCATAGGCACACAGAATCACCAACAGAAGTCTGTAGGACAGACACTGGAAGGGATAGGAGAAACAGGAGAACACCAACAGGGCGACGCCTGCGCAGAAGAGTGGGCGGCTGACTTTGTGCAAGGTCTTTCCGGCAAAGAAGAGCACGGTGACAAACAGCAGCAGCCCCACTCCTCCCTGCTCCACGGCAAGGGTCAGAAACTCGTTGAACGCATTGTCACACACATCCGCTATCTGGGCGGCTGACGGATGGGCGGCGAAATAGGCAGCTGACTGTTGGGCAAAAGCATAAGGGAATGAGCCAAGTCCGCTGCCCAGCAGTCCATGCTCGGAGATGGCGCGCAGGGAGATGTTCCAGATGACGAGCCTGCCATGGGCAGACCCCATCTTCAAGCAATAGAGTCCCAAGACCACAGCCACAGCGCCAAGCCACAGCAGCCAGCGTTTCCCTTTCGTCCGCTGTCCGTAGACCATCCATGCCACAATGCCCAAAGCCAACAGGGCGGCACGACTGAACGCCATGCCCAGCAGGGCGAACAGCAGAAACAAGGAAGACCAAGCCAAACGCTTGAGCCAAGGATTTCCGCCCATCGTTTTCAGTTGTGCCATCAGCAGACTTGCCCCGACAGCGAGAAAGGCGGCATAGGGACCGGGATTGAGAAAACTACCCGTCACAGGATAGTAGGCATGACGGCTTGTGCCCTCCACCAGTTGCGACAAGCCAAGCATTGCCTCATAGAGACAAGCCAAGACCATGCCGACAACCAACAGTTGGGGGTCGACAGGCCGAAGGGAGAACAGCATGCGAAGCAACGCATAGGCGCAAGCCATCTCCATAAAACGATAAAAAGCCGTCGGCGTGACCACTCCATAACCACTATAGGTCAGCAGCCCCACCAGCAGCGTCCATGCCAAGACAAGGAGGTCGACAACGGAGATGTAAAAGTGCGGACGGAAGAGAAAACAGGATGCCGCCACCACCAGCGTCGCCATAGGCAGACTGACGGCAAGCCACCACTCGCCGTCGCTCCAACTGGTTTCCATGGGCATCACGGAAAACAGCAGCAATGCCGCGACCACCGCCCATTGCACACTCTTGATGATTATAATGCCTTTCCGATTCTGCTCCATCTCCGATTGTTAGTTTCCCTGTCTTTCGAGTCAATGACTCTGGTGACCACTCCGATGATATATTCTTCCGGCACCGGACCTTTATAGCGCGAGTCGTCAGAGTTTTCCACATGGTCGCCCGCCATGAAATAGTAGTTGTGTTGAAACCTGTGCCACACCCAGCGCTTGCCGCCTTTCATCACCCGGTTCCGCTTCCAGTCTATCCTGACCGCTTCCCCGGTCTCCCATTCCAGCAGCACCCTGTAGAGGGTGGCTGTCTGTGGACAGATTCTCATCACGTCTCCCTTTCGGGGCACATAGTAGGGGCCGAAGTTGCGGATGGTCCAATGGAAGTGGTCGTCCTTGGGCATGGCTCTCAGACTGTGAGGATCCACCAGGCTGTCGGGTGTTTGCTGGAGTCGTCGCTGCTCCGCCTCCACGCCGAGCACGCCGGGATAGTTGTTGTTCACATAGCGCCCATCGACGATGCTGAGGGTGTCGCCAGGCAATGCCACACACCGTTTGCAGTAGACATTGTTGAGCACAAACTTGATTTTCCTTCGGTGGTTGGCACGGTTGAACACCACCACGTCATTGCGCCGTATTCCCCGCCATCCTCTCAAACGGAAACTGTGCAGTTCGCCACCCTCTTTTTTGAAATGGAAGTCGGTGTAGATGCGTGCCCCCATCAATGTCTTGTTGGCGACGATCTCGTCTCCTGGCAGCAAGGTCGGTGTCATGGATTCTGACGGTATCTGAAACCAGTCGGCTATCATTACCCGACACACGGCATACAGGGAGACAAGCCCTGCCCCCGACAACAACAATAGTCTATAGAGTTTTCCGATTTTCATTCTTCATCGTTCTGCCCGACGGCTACCACCACACTTGTTTTCCTTTCTCATAAGTGAAGATGCGCACTTCCGATCCTTTGGTCACGTCGGTGAGGCGGAACAAGGCACGGGTGGGCATCTTGCTGTAGGCAAGGCTGAAGCCCTTGGCACGACAACGGGAAAGCAGCGTCCATTGTCCCCAGTCATAATATTCCAGTTCGTAGACATCGCCCGGAGCGATATAGTTGTCGTCGTTCTTCAGGAAGAACACTATCTGGTTCACCGCCACCGGCATTCCCAAGTCTATCCCCACCGCATAGCCCGGCTCCAATCCGTCCGGGATAGAGTTTCTGATGCCATCGAAGCATTTTTCGGGATGGGAGGCTCCTGTGGCAAACGGAGTGCCATGCAGCAGTTTGCCGTTTTCATACACTTCCATTTCCGCCAGCGGGCAGCGATGTTTCTCGTCCGACACAAACCGCACATAGCGGTATTTCTTTCCCGCCAGTGCCACGACATTGCGGTAGACCGGCGTTTTGACTATTCTGAAGAGGATGTCGGCATCGGCGAAATCGCTTCGGTTGGCACCCTCAAAGCGCGACCCTTTCGCCTCTATCCACATCTTCACCTGACTCTTCACAAACGGATATTTCCGGTCAAGCGTCATCGTCTGCCGATGGTGTCTGTCGGGGCGCAGATATTCCTTGCCCAGTGCGGTCAGGATGAATGCGTCGCCCACGGGCTGCAGTTCCCCCTCCTTGTCATAGACCATCGGCTGATAGACGATAGAGTCGCCAATGTCGGTGAATTCAAACCGCCCGAAGCGTTTGCGGGCATACGCCATCGGTCGCCAACCCTCGTCTGTGGCATAGGTGCAAAGATAGCAATAGTCCGCAGACTGAGGATCAACTTTGACGCTGTGGGTCAGTCCATAGTCTGCCGACACGTCAGACAGGAACGGATAGGCGAAAAGGCTCTTGGTGTTCTCGTCTGCCTGGCTGTCCGCAAATCCGCGGTCAGCGTTCAGCTCATAGTTCATGCGCCACACCTTGACCACCCGCTTCTTGAATCTCGTGTCAACAGGATAGTCTTTCTCCAGCGGATATTTGGAGGAGAAGATGGTGGAGTTGATGGGATTGTCCCGGCGGGCGAGGCTGTCGCCGTCGTTCACGGTATAGATGCCGTCCGGCTTGACCAGCGCCACCCATGAGTGCCCCACCTTGCTGTAGTTGGCCCATCGGTTCACCTCGTCCACCACGGCAGGAATGCCGAGCGAGCGCATCACCAAGGCGGTGTATTGACACTGGTGCACACATTTTCCGATTCTCATCTTGCCCGCATCAAGTGCATTCAGGGAATAAGGAAAAGAGATGTCACGCATGGCAAACTCCTTATGGATGCGCTTGCAGACAATGGCAAAGGCGCGGTTCAGGTCTGTCACGCCCTCGATGAGCGGATGATAGCGCTGATAGAGGGAGTCGCGCCATCCTTTCTCCGCAAGGGGTTCCTCCCGCATGCGATAGGGAAGAACATAGCGGAAGAACACGGAGCTGCTCACCTCGCCACGCCAAGGCGATGCCTGCCACACCTTATAGGCTTGGTCGATATTGTCTATCAAGAAGTCCGCCTTCAGCGTCCGGGCATCCAGTTTCTTGTCGTTGCTGTCATAGCGTTTATAGCGTTTCCACCAGTTCTGCACCGAGTCTGTATTGATTTTCTCCGTCTGTCTCACCATGCGGGCCATAGAGTCCAAGGCAGGGCTGGCAATGCTGCTGTGGGCGGTCATGTTCTCTATCAGAAACACGGCAGCTTCCCTTTTCATCTCGTTGGGATCGTCGGTCTCATAGTGATCCAGCACCTTTTGCAGTTCCCCTGCGTTGGGGCCAGCCATGCGCATTGTCCTGTCCACCTGGTCGCTACAGGAAAACAGCGACCAGGTGATTATCAGGCTTAAAAAAACTCTATAAATTTTCATGCTACAGATTTTGGGTTCATCTATTGTTTTGCACAATCATATAACAAAGATGTTAACATCATTTCAAATCATAGAATAACAACAAATAGGTGTCTTTCTTATTCTGATATGACATTAGCTTCTCTAAAATTTTATTTTTGTGGTTATAATTCTTCACTTTCCTTAAATCATCGGTATTAAGAAGTCCCACTAATTGATTATTAAAAGTCCCCACAATTCTGACTATTGGTATATACGTCAAATCATTATTCAGTTTATAACTGTATCTACGACATTTATTAGTTCGTTTGTCAAGCAACGTATATTCCCAATCAGAGAATGCTGTCAACAAATAATTGTTAATCTCGAAAATATCGGTAAAGCCCACAAATCCTCCTTGGCTCATCAGATGTACATAAGATTCAAGACTAAAATCTTTAATTTCAGATTGCTCATCTTTATCCAACAATTTCTGTTTAGTAGAATATTGATAACATTTATTCCCGTTCAATTCGTAAATTTTGTTATCAAAAGGTTCTACATATTTTACACAGCCATTGTAAACAGAAAAAGAATTTTTTCCAACTGGATACCTGTTGGCGGAATTAATTTAGTGCATATTTAATTCTGCCAATGGGCTTGTCGTTAATGAAGTTTACGTATTGCAGAATGGTAAGTGCACTAATTTTGCCAATGATTCTGGCAAACAAACCATTAGTTATTTTCGCGT